>JBJHAU010000047.1:0-11764 GCA_050480665.1 Alphaproteobacteria bacterium
GGCAGGGACCATGACAAGGAAAGGACACACCGACATGAGCCTCGAGACACCTTATGATTCGAACAATGTCTTTGCCCGCATCTTGCGTGGAGAAATCCCCTGCGACAAGCTTGATGAGGATGCCCATGTCCTTGCCTTTCGCGACATCGCCCCGAAGCGGCCGGTGCATGCGCTGGTGATCCCCAAGGGCGCCTATGCGGATTTTCATGATTTTGCCGAACGGGCCACGGATGAGGAGATCGTCGCCTTCACCCGCGCCGTGGGCAGGCTGGCCCGTTCCCTCGGCGTGGCGGAAAGCGGCTATCGGCTGATCGTGAACACCGGCGACGATGGCGGCCAGGAGGTGGCGCATCTTCATGTGCATCTTCTGGGCGGCGCCAGGGCGGGTAAGATGATCGAGGAGTGAACGCGCCGAACCCGCCGTGCCAAACCTGTCGCACCGAATAGGGCGCGCCGAAAAGGGCAGGACGCCTGCCCGGCCTACCCGTTCAGGCCCCGGCGGCGATAGCCCACCGCCTCGGCCACATGGGTTCGCCCCACCGTTTCAACCCCTTCCAGATCCGCCAGGGTTCTGGCCACCCGCATCACCCGATGGAAGCCGCGCGCGCTCATCCTCAGGGTTTCGGCGGCCTGGGCCAGCAGGGCGCGGGCCTCGGCATCGAGGGCACAGATGGTTTCCAGCAACGCGCCATCGGTTTCGGCATTGGTTCTGATTCCGGATTCGGGTGCCAGGGCTTCAAGCCGGTCACGCTGGATCATCCGGGCGCTTCGAACCCTGGCCGCCACCTCGGCGCTGCCTTCGGCGGGGGGCGGCAGGGCCAGATCGGCGGCGTCGACCGCCGGCACGTCGATATGAAGATCGATCCGGTCGAACATGGGGCCGGAAATCCGTCCCTGATACTCGCTGGCGCATTTCGGCGCCCGGGCGCAGGCCCGTTCGGGATCGCCAAGATAGCCGCAGCGGCAGGGGTTCATTGCGGCGATCAGCTGGAAGCGCGCCGGCCAGGCGACATGATGGGCGGCCCGGGCGACCACCGCCCGCCCCGATTCGGCAGGCTGGCGAAGCGCTTCCAGCGCCGGGCGTGAAAACTCGGGCAGTTCGTCGAGAAACAGGACGCCGAGATGGGCGAGAGACACTTCGCCCGGCCGCGCCCGGGGGCCGCCGCCGACCAGCGCCGGCAAGGAGGCGGAATGATGCGGATCGCGGAACGGCCGGGTCGTCAGGATCTGCCCGTCCTCAAGCCGCCCGGCGAGGGAATGGATCATCGAGACCTCGAGCGCCTCACGGGCGTCGAGCGGCGGCAGGATTCCGGGAAGCCGCGCTGCGAGCATCGATTTTCCGGCGCCGGGGGGGCCTGTCATCAGCAGGTTGTGGCCCCCGGCGGCAGCCACCTCGAGGGCCCGTTTCGCGGTTTCCTGCCCCTTGATGTCGCGAAGGTCGCCGGAAGCGGCGCGCCCCGGCTCGGCCCGCGGTTCCGGGGCGGCGATCACCTGGCTTCCCTTGAGATGGTTGATCAGGGCGATCAGGCTGTCGGGGGCGATGATCTCCAGCCCCTTCACCCAGGCCGCCTCGCCGCCGTTGGCGGAAGGACAGATCAGCCCGCGTTCGCAGGCCAGGGCATGAACCGCCGCCGGCAGCACCCCTGCCGCCGGGGAAAGCCGACCGTCGAGCGCAAGCTCGCCCAGCGCCGTGTAGCCGGCCATCTCTTCTTCCGGCAGCACCTCCATCGCCGTCAGCAGGCCAAGGGCGATGGGCAGGTCGAAATGGCTGCCCTCCTTGGCCAGATCGGCGGGCGCCAGGTTGACGGTGATCCGCTTGGGCGGCAGGGCAAGGCCGAGCGCCGTCAGCGCGGCGCGCACCCGCTCGCGGGATTCGGCCACCGCCTTGTCGGGCAGGCCGACAAGAGTGAAGGCGGGAAGCCCGGCGCCGATCTGCACCTGCACATCGACATCGACGACATCAATCCCCTGAAAGGCGACGGTGCTGATCCGCGCGACCATGAACGGCTTTCGTTTGCGTTTTGTTCCCCTTGGCGAACCTTAGCGGCCCGCCCCCGCCTTGTCGAGCGGAACGGTCGAAGGGAACGGTCGAAGGGAAAGGCGTCCGAGGGTGGTCGATGGCGCCAAGGTGCCGGGCGCGGGCAGAAGCCAGGGTCGGGGGGTCAGGCGGGGGGCAGGGTGTGGCGGGCGTGGTAGCGGGTTTCGATGGCATCCCAGACCTGCCGTTCCAGGGCCACCGAATCGAAGCGATTGATTTCCTGAATTCCGGTGGGCGAGGTCACGTTGATCTCGGTCAGCCAGCCGCCGATCACGTCGATGCCGACGAAGACCAGCCCGCGCGCCTTCAGAACCGGGCCGATGGCGGCACAGATGTCCTTCTCGCGCGTGGTCAGTTCGGCCTTCTCGGCGCGGCCGCCCGCATGCATGTTGGCCCGGGCCTCTCCCTTGGGCGGCACGCGGTTGATGGCCCCGTGCGGCTCGCCATCGATCAGGATGATGCGCTTGTCGCCTTCGCGGATATCCGGCAGGTAACGCTGGATGACGATCGGTTCGCGATAGAGATCGGTGAACAGTTCGAGCAGGGCGTTCAGGTTCTCGTCCTCGGGGCCGACATGAAACACCCCGGCCCCGCCATTGCCGAACAGCGGCTTGATGATCAGGTCGCGATGGCGCTGGCGAAAGGCCTCGATCTCGCGGCGGTCGGTGGCGATCAGGGTCGGCGGCATGAGTTCGGGAAAATGGGTCACGAACAGCTTTTCCGGAGCGTTGCGCACGGAAACCGGATCGTTGACCACCAGCGTCGCCGGATGGATATGCTCCAGAAGATGGGTGGCGGTGATATAGGCCATGTCGAAAGGCGGATCCTGGCGCATCAGCACGATGTCCATGGCGGCCAGATCGATCGTTTCCCCGGCCCCGGCCAGGGCCAGCCGGGGTGGCGTGCGGCCGACCTCCAGCCGATGGGCGCGGGCCAGCACCCGCCCTTCGGAAAGGCTCAGCGCCTGGGGCAGGTAGTGATAGAGCGCATGGCCGCGCCGGGCGGCTTCCAGCGCCAGCATGAAGGTGGAATCCCCGGCAAGGTTCAACCCTTCGGGGGCATCCATCTGAAAGGCGACGGCAAGGCTCACGGTGCGGCTTCGTTGGTCGGGGGGGGTGCGGGGGTCTCGGTCTCGGCCCGGCGCTCCTCCAGCCGTTCCAGGGCACGCGCCGGGCGGCGCGGATCGTCGATCAGGATGGCGTGATTCACCACCCGTTCGACATAGCCGACATTGCGTGCATGCTCGATCACCCGATCCAGCTCTTCCCGGTTCTGGGCGATGCCGATCACATAGACGGTGCCGCGCACCGTATCGACGCTGTAGTTGATGCTGGAAACATCGCGGTCGAACAGGAGGTTGCTGCGAAGCTGGGTGGATATCCAGGTGTCGCGCACCAGGTTGCCCCGCTCGCCCGAAGGATCGACGATCACCTCGTTGATCACCTCGCGCACGCCGTTGGGCTGCCAGGCCAGTTCGATCACCCGGTTGCGCTGTTCTTCCTGCTCGACGACGCCGGTCACCAGAACCCGGCCCTCATAGATGCTGAGCCCAAGACGAAGCTGCACCTCCGGGCTGTATTCCAGCCAGCGGAAGTTGATCTCGCCACGGATCGTCGCGTCGGAAACCGCGCCCCGGAAGCCGCGCTCCTCACTGGCGGCGATTCCGGCCCCGGCGCCGACCCCCACCAGAGCCCCGGTGGGCGAACAGGCGCCGAGCGTCATGAGCGCCATCAGGACAAGGCCGGCCACGAGGCCTCGCCTCGCGCCGCCATGGTCGGGATTGGGGATCATGGCCGGACGGAAGGTTCGCACCTTCCGGACATGGTTCGCGAACAGCATCGCGAAGGGCTTGGCTGAAGCGAAAGGGCCGGCAAAAAGTGTCATGGCGTCATCCCGTGCTGTCCTTTGATGCGTCCTGCTCGTCGAAGTCTTGTCCGTTGAAGTCCTGCCCGTCGAAGGTTCGTCCGTCGCACAGGAAGGCGGTGATCGCAACCCTTGGCGAGGGGGGGGCCAAAACCGTCGGAACACCCACCTCGCGCCCATTCACCCATAACCGTCGCGCTTTGTCCAGAAGGTGCCGTGCCCGCTCCGCTGACCGCCCTGTCGGTCGTTTCGATGCCCCTGTTCATGGCCGCCAGCCTCATGGTCGCCAGCCTCATGGCCGCCAGGCATCGATCACATGGTGAGGCCATCGCCACGGGGCGGTCAGTACGGCATCGAAACGACAGGAAAGCGTCGCAAGATCGGGCCGGGACGCGAGCCACGCGCCCGCCGCCGCCTCGATCCTTCGTCGTGCCCGGGGAGTGATGGCAAAGGCGCCTTCGTCATGGCTTGCCCGATGCTTGACCTCGATGAAGACCAGCCATTGCCCGCGGCAAACGATCAGGTCGATCTCGCCCACCGGCAGACGCAGGCGCCGCGCCAGGATGCGGTAGCCCTTGAGCCGCAGAAGCAGCGCGGCCAGGGTTTCGGCGCGCCAGCCGGACCGGAAGGCACGGCGGCCCCGATCGATCCGTGCGTTTGGCCCGGGGGGGCGTTCAGCGCGTGTCAGGGTTTCCTCCTTCAGGGTTTCCTCCGTCAGGCGTCGTTCCGTCAGGGGTGTTTTCGTTACGGATGGTTCCGTCGGAATGGTCTTCGCCCTTTGTGTCGATTCCGGGGCGGCTCGTGCGAGAGGGGCCTTCCTTCAGGGCCAGCGCCCTTCGGTAGAGCAGGTTGCGGGGCATTCCGCTTTCGGCGGCGAGGGAATCCACGGCATCTCGCAGGCTCTGGCTCTCCATGGCCCGGGCCAGGCGGTCGTCCATGGCCTGTTTTTCGCCCTCCGGCTGTTCGCCCCCCTGTGTGTCGGCCCCGGCCCGGTCGATCACCAGCACGATCTCGCCGCGCGGGGGGTTTGCTGCGACCGTCTCGGCCAGGCGATCCAGCGGGCCAGAGAGAACCTCCTCGTAAATCTTTGTCAATTCGCGGCAGATGGCGGCGGGCCTCGGGCCCAGCACGGCGGCGGCATCGGCCAGCAGGGCAGACAGGCGGCGCGGCGATTCGAGCAGGATCAGGGTCGCAGGCAAGCCCGCCAGCGCGGCGAGGGCGGTGCGGCGCGCGGCCGATCTGGCCGGCAGGAATCCGGCGAAATGGAAACGGTCGGTGGGCAGGCCCGAAACACAAAGCGCGGCCAGGACCGATGAAGCCCCGGGGATGGGAATGATCGCCACACCTGCCTTTCGCGCCTCGGCCACGAGCTTGTATCCGGGATCGGAGATCAGCGGCGTTCCGGCATCCGAAACCAGCGCCACGGCCTCGCCCCGTTCCAGCCGGCGCAACAGCCCCGGCCGTGCGGTGGCGGCGTTGTGTTCGTGATAAGGGGTGGTCGGGGTGGCGATGCCATGGGCGGCAAGCAGCTTGCCGGTGACGCGGCGATCCTCGCAGGCGATCACCGCCACCGAACGAAGCACATCAAGCGCCCTCAGGCTGATGTCGCGAAGATGACCGATCGGCGTCGACACCAGGTAAAGCCCCGGGGCAAGTGCCGCGCTGTTGCCATCATCTGGTTTCATGATCGTTCGGCTCGGATCGATTTCTGGGGCTTCGCAAGCCCCGGGCCGGATTCGGCCCGGGGCTGCCGCGCCCGTTTACGCGGCACCCTTCGCCCGCTACCCTAGCACCGCCCGCACCCCGGCACGAGAGTCCCGGCATGCAAGTTCTGGCACGGGAACGGGAACAGGGTTCGGGCGGCGTTCGGGAAAAGGAAGAGAAAAACAAGGATCAGCATCGGCATGCACCGCATCGACCCTCGCCCGCTTCCGGGGCATGGTAACGGCCAGCGTTACCCGGGGCTGCTCTACCCGGGCCTGTGCCACCCGCTTCCGGCCGGCCCCGGCGTCTTCACCGGCGTCTTCAAAGGCCTGCTGGCGCCCCGGCGGGGGGGGTGTCTGCGCCCTGTCCGGAGCCTGGGTCCGCTCCTCATGGTTCTGGCGGTTCTGGCGCTGGCCGGTTGCGAGACCCTGCGCGAAATCGATCCGACCAGACAGGGCGAAAGCCGCGCGCCACAGCAGACCACGCCAAGGCCCGAACCCGTGCAGCCGGAAGCGGCCCGGCGCGATGGCGTCATTCCAGCCCCATCCCCCTCGGCGCCTCGTGCCGCGCCTTTTGAACCCGGCCCGTTCCCTCAGGATCCTTCGGCGCCGGGTGCGGCCGAAGCCGGTCCCGAAGCTGCGGAGATTCACCTCATCCCGCCGCCCGGAATGGCGGCGAAAACCCCTGTTGCCTTCCTCGTGCCGCTCAGCGGTCCCGGCGCCGCGCTGGGCCGGGGATTTCTGAACGCGGCGCAGATGGCGCTGTTCGAAGTGGCCGATGAGCGGCTTGCCCTGCTTCCGTTCGATACCGAGGGAACCGCGCAAGGGGCGGAGGATGCCGCCCGTCGCGCGCTCGATGCGGGCGCGCAGCTGATCCTTGGCCCGCTGTTCGGGGCTTCGGTCGAGGCGGTGCGCCCCCTTGCCGCCGCCAAAGGGGTGCCGGTCATCGCCTTTTCCAACGATCGCGCCGTGGTGGGTCCGGGTGTTCAGCTGTTCGGAATCACGCCGGAAAACCAGGTTGATCGGGTCGTCGGCTATGCCGCCTCCCGCGGGGTTCTGCGGCTTGCGGCGATCCTGCCCGAAGGCCCGTTCGGAGATCGGATGGCCCAGGGCCTTGTCGAGGCCTCGCACCGCTACGGGGCGACGGTGACCTCGGTGCTGCGATACGGCGAGGCCACGACCGAAACCATCGCCCCGCTGGTGCGCCGCCTGACCCGCTACGAACAGCGGCGCGCGGCGTGGCGGGCCGAGCGTGCGCGCCTCGAGGCTCTCGACGACGAGGCGTCACGGCGCGCCCTTGCCCGGCTGTCCCTGACCGAAAGCCTCGGAGACATCGAATTCGACGGGGTTCTTCTGCCTCAGGGAGGGCAGGATCTTCGGGTGATCGCCCCGCTCTTCGCCTTTTACGATGTCGACATGCGCCGCCTGCGCCTGCTCGGTTCGGTGCAATGGGACGATCTGGATCTCGCCACCGAGCCCGCCCTGCGCGGGGGCTGGTTTCCGGCGCCTGATCCCGAAGCGCGCGGCGCCTTCATCAGCGCCTATCAAAGCCATTACGGGGAAGCCCCGCCACGGATCGCCTCGCTTGCCTATGACGCGACCGCGCTTGCGGCGATCCTTTTGCGTCAGAGCATGTCGGCCACCGCAATGGCCGGAGCGGATGCGCCCGGCTCGCCCTTTGCCCTTTCCGCCCTGACCGCGCCCAGCGGGTTCGCCGGGGTGGATGGCATTTTCCGCCTTCTTCCCGACGGACAGATCGAACGTGGTCTGGCCGTGAAGGAGGTCGGAGATCGCAGATTCCGATTGCTTTCGCCGGCGCCGTCGAGCTTCGAGCGGGTCGGGTTCTAGCGTAACTGGAGTCTTTCGGGTCGGGTGGGGGGCTAGCCGAGCAGGGCGCCGAGCACCGCATCCAGCCGCAGCCGGCCTTCGGGGGTGGCGCAGAGGATGCCCTCCTTCAGGCTCAGGAATCCACCGTCGATCAGGCGTTCGAGACGGTCGCCGGCGAAGGTTTCGGCAAAACCCAGCCCCGAGGCCCGGCGGAAACGGCGCTCTTCCACCCCCTCGGCCAGGCGCAGACCCATCATCAGAAGCTCTTCGGCACGGACATCCGGTGTCAGGATCGTGCGCCGTTCCTGGCCGCTGCCATGCCTTGCGGCCTCAAGCCAGGCTCTGGGGTTGCGCAAGGCCTCGGTGGCGACGGGGGCGCCGTCAAGGTGCAGCCGGCCATGGGCGCCGGGACCAATCCCGGCATAATCCTCGCCCCGCCAATAGGCCAGGTTGTGGCGGCAGGCCATGCCTTCGCGGGCATGGTTGGAGATTTCATAGGCCGTGAAGCCCTGCCGGGCCAGCCGTTCTGAGGTTTCCTCGTACAGGCGGGCGGCGGTCTCCTCGTCGGGCAGGATCAGCGTTCCCTTGCGGGCGGCGGCGAAGAAGGGGGTGCCGCGCTCGATGGTCAGCTGGTAAAGCGACAGATGGCCAAGCCCGAAGGCGAGCATGGCGTCGAGCTCCTGCCGCCACGCCATCGCATCCTGCCCGGGGCGGGCGTAGATCAGATCGGCACTGACCCTTGGAAACAGCGCGATCGCAAGGTCGAGCGCAAGCCGCGCCTCCTCAGCCGAATGGGCGCGGCCGAGCCATCGCAAGGCGTCGTCGTCGAGGGACTGAATCCCGATCGAGAGACGGTTCACCCCGGCCTCGCGAAAGCCCCGCAGCCGCATCGCCTCCACCGAGGTCGGGTTGGCTTCCAGGGTGATTTCCGGCTCTTCCCCCGGCCAGGCGGCGCGCGCGGCCTCGATCACCGCATGCACCAGATCCGGGGGCATCAGCGACGGGGTTCCTCCGCCGAAAAACAGGCTGCCAAGGGATCGCCCCGGCAGATCGGCGGCAAGCCGTTCGATCTCGGACAGGTAGGCCACCCGCCAGGCTTCGGGATCGATGCTGTCTGCGACATGGCTGTTGAAATCGCAATAGGGGCATTTCGACAGGCAGAACGGCCAGTGGACATAAAGCGCGAGCGGCGCGTCCATCCGGGCTCGATTCGTGGTGCTGTTCCTGTCCTGAAGCACCACATCGGGCGGCGGGGCGACGGTTGCGGAAAGGGACTCCATCGTCGGATCACCCCCCGGCGCGCAGGGCAGCGAGGCGCGCGCGCAGCCTGTCGAAAGCCTGTGCCCGGTGGCTGATGGCATGCTTGGCCTCGGGATCCATCTCGCCGAAGGTCAGGGTCTCGCCCTCGGCCATGAAGATCGGATCATAGCCGAAGCCGCGCGTCCCGCGCGGCGGCCAGATGATCCGCCCGCGTATCTCGCCCTCCACCGTTTCGCAATGGCCGTCCGGCCAGGCCAGGCTGAGGGCGCAGACAAAACGGGCGCGGTCGTCAGGGTTTCCGGATTCCTGCATCGCTCTGTGAACCCGTTCCATCGCGGCGGTGAAGTCGCCGCTGCCGCCCCCTGCCCAACGGGCGGAATACAGGCCCGGGGCTCCGTTCAGGGCGCTGACCTCAAGCCCCGAATCATCGGCCAGGGCAGGGCACGCCGCCGCCCGCGCCGCCGCCCGCGCCTTGATTTCGGCATTGGCGCAGAAGCTTGTTCCCGTCTCTTCCGGCTCGGCCAGGCCAAGATCGGCGGCGCCGATCACGGAAAAGCCGAGCGGAACGAGCAAGGCGCCGATTTCACGCACCTTGCCGGGATTGTGTGAGGCGATCACGATCCGGTCCGGAACCGGAAGGCGGGGCATCGGGCTCACCCTTCGTTCCGGCCGTCGATTCCCAGCGCCTGCCGCTGAAAGACGGCAAGTTCGCCGATTCCCTTGCGGGCCAGCGCCAGCATGGCGTCGAACTGCTCCTGCGAGAAGGGTTCCTCTTCGGCGGTGCCCTGGATTTCGACGAAATGGCCCTCGGCGGTCAGAACGAAATTGGTGTCCACATGGGCGCTGCTGTCCTCGACATAATCAAGGTCCAGCACCGGCACGCCGCCATAGACCCCGCAGGATACCGCGGCGACCTGGCCGGTCAGCGGGATCCGGGGCAGGGCTTTCGATCGCACAAGCCCGTCCAGCGCCTGATGCAGGGCAACCCAGGCCCCGGTGATGGCGGCGGTGCGGGTGCCGCCATCGGCCAGCAGCACGTCGCAATCGATGCGGATCTGGCGTTCGCCCAGCGCCTTCAGATCGCAGACCGAGCGGAGGGAGCGGCCGATCAGCCTCTGGATCTCCTGGGTGCGTCCCGATTGCTTGCCCCGGGCCGCCTCGCGGTCGCCGCGGGTATGGGTGGCGCGCGGCAGCATCCCGTATTCCGCAGTGATCCAGCCGCGTCCCTGGTCGCGCAGGAAGAACGGAACCCGTTCCTCCACGGTGGCCGTGCACAGGACATGGGTATCCCCGAACCGGGCGAGGCAGGAACCCTCGGCATATTTGTTGGCGCCGACCTCGAGACGGATCGGCCGAAGGGCATCGGCGGCCCGTCCCGAGGGGCGGTGTGTGGATCCCGAGGACTCTGTCATTCCGGTCACCGGACGTTCCTTTCCTGTTGGCGGGCGAGGGCGGGCCGATGGCGGGGGCGCCGGCCCGGCCCGGGCCTCGCGTGTTCGCGCAAGCTAAAGCCTGGGCGGGGACGCGTCCAGCACGGAGACAGGACCAAAGACAGGACCAAGGCTTGCCGGTTGACGCCCCCTGTTGCCTTTCCTAGATATGGTCGGGACATGACACTGATGAACAAACGCCCTCCAGAGGCCCCGTCCGCCGCCGAGGCGGATGGCGATGCCACCCCGGCGGTGACGCTTCTCAACGCGCGCTCGCGCGAGGTGCTGCGCCTGCTGGTGGAAACCTACATGACCACCGGCGAACCCGTGGGATCGCGCACCCTTTCGAAGGCACAGGGGCTGAACCTGTCGCCGGCGTCGATCCGCAATGTCATGGCCGATCTTCAGGAATCCGGGCTTCTCTATTCGCCGCATACCTCTGCCGGGCGCCTGCCGACCGATGCAGGGCTGCGTCTGTTCGTCAACGGCCTGCTCGAGGTGGGGGCCATGACGGAAGAGGAACGCCGCGGTATCGAGGCGATGTGTCAGGCCTCGGGGCGCAGCTTCGAGGAGGCGCTGGGTGCAACCGTGGGCGCCCTTTCCGGCCTCAGCCATTGCGCATCCCTGGTGCTGGCTCCGAAATCGGAACGCCCGCTGAAACATATCGAATTCGTCCGCCTTTCCGAAAACAGCACCCTGGTGGTGATGGTCTTCGAGAAGGGCATGGTGGAAAACCGCGTGTTCGAAACCCCGTCCGGCCTTCCCGCCTCGGCCCTGGTCGAAGCCGGAAACTATCTGACGCGAAAGCTGGCCGGGCGAACCCTTTCGGAAGCACGCCGGATCATTCGCGAGGAAATCGAATCCCATCGTCATCAGCTCGACGGCCTGGCCAGCGATCTGGTGGAGCGTGGCCTTGCCCACTGGTCGGGCGGCGATCTTCGCGAAGGGGTTCTGATCGTCAGGGGCCAGGCCAACCTGCTCGAGAACATCACCGCGCTGGAGGAACTCGAGCGTGTCCGCGAGCTGTTCCAGATGCTCGAGGAAAAGGAAAGCATGGTCCGGCTTCTCGATCTCACGAACGATGCCGACGGGGTTCAGGTGTTCATCGGCGCCGAAAACACCCTGTTCGGTCACGCCGGTTGTGCCATGATCGTCGCGCCTTTCGCCAATTCGAAGGAAAGGATCATCGGCGCCATCGGCGTTGTGGGGCCGACACGGATGAACTATGCCCGTATCGTGCCCATGGTCGATTACACCTCGCGGCTGATCGGGCGTCTGATCGGCTGATCCCTTCTCTCCTTAATCCGGCGGATTCCCGTCTTTCAACGGATTCACGGCTTTCAACGGATTCACACTTCTTTACAGGTTACAGGATTCACCCAACGGCCGCCTTCGGGCGGCGCCATCATGGACAGGACATGAACGAAAACCCCGACGATCCCGAAAAGACCCGACCGCAAGATCCGGATTCCGGCCCGTCCGAGACCGCTGATCCCGCCGCCTCCGGCTCCGCATCCGCCGAAGGCGAATCCGGGCCGGGCGCGGAAGGCGGCGCGGATGAGGCCGCGCTGCTGAAGGATCGGTTGCTCAGAACCATGGCCGAGCTGGAAAACTTTCGCCGCCGCGCCGCGCGGGAGCGCGAG
>JBJHAU010000048.1:0-11740 GCA_050480665.1 Alphaproteobacteria bacterium
GGGCAACGCTCAGCAACCGGGTGCGCGGCCCGATCAGGCGGTGGAAGACCTCCATGTCCGGGCTGCCCCGATCGTCGATCGGGATCACGCGGATCCTAAGCCCCTTCTCTTCGGCAAGAAGCTGCCAGGGGACGATGTTCGAATGATGCTCCAGCTGGCACAGAAGGATTTCGTCTCCTTCCTTCAGCTGCGCCCGGCCCCAGCTCTGGGCAACGAGATTGATCGAGGCGGTGGCCCCGCTGGTGAAGACGATCTCTTCGTCGCTTCGGGCGTTGATCAGCCCGCGTACCTTGCCCCGCACGGCCTCGAAGGCTGCGGTCGCTGCCTGGGACAGGCGATAGACCCCGCGATGCACATTCGCATATTCGCAGGCATAGACATGGCGGATGGCCTCGATCACCGCCTGCGGCTTCTGTGCCGAGGCGGCGGAATCGAGGAAGGTCAGGGGCTTGCCGTTCTCTTCACCGCCGAGAATGGGAAATTCGGCCCTCAAGGATTCGATGTCCAGGCATCCCGTGCCCTTGTGGCTTCGGGAGTTGATCCCGGAACTGGTGCCGGAATTGGTGGCGGACCCGGGGGCCAGGGGCGGCATGGAGAGATTTGGGGCGACTTGGCTCATGGTCGGGGGGCCTGATGATCGGTGTCGTGGGAAGCGTGGAGCGCCGTCTTGGCCCGGGACAGGGCGCCCTGAAGCGCGGTTGACAGTGCCGGATGGGTGATGCGTTCCAGGGTTTCGGCGAGAAAGGCTTCGACCAGCATCTCGGAGGCGGTGGCCTTGTCGATCCCGCGAGAGCGAAGATAGAAAAGCTGTTCGGCATCGAGCTCGCCAATGCTGGCGCCGTGGGCGCATTTGACGTCGTCGGCAAGAATTTCAAGTTCGGGCTTGCAGTCGGCCACCGCCCTGTCGGAAAGAAGAAGCGCCTGGCTCTTCTGGCGGGCATCGGTGCGGATGGCATGGGGAGCCACCCGGACAAGGCCCTGAAACACGCCATGGGCACGATCATCCAGCACGCTGCGGAAAAGCTCGTCGGTGACGCATTCGGGATGGGCGTGATCGACCCGGGTCGTGTGATCGAGATGCTGCCTTCCCCTGCCGATGGCGCCGCCATAAAGGCGGGCTTCGCCGCCGGGTGCGGTGAAGGTGAGGCTGGTCTCCTGCCGTGACAGCAGGGCGCCAAGCGCCAGGGCATAGGCATGGTAGCGTCCCCTGGCCCCGAGAGTGACGCGCGCCTGGGAGCAATGCACCGTCTTTGAACCTTCTTCCTGAAGGCGGCCATGAACGAGCGAGGCTCCCTTGCCGATACGAATATCGGTGACCGCATTGGTCAGGGCGGGGGCTCCGGCTTCGTCGAGGAAGAGTTCGATCAGGCAGGCCTTCGCCCCTTCTTCAAGGGTCACCAGGTGGCGGGTATGCAGGGCAGGGTTGGGGGCATCACCTGCAAGATGGACTAGCAGGATCGGCCCGGCAATGCGCGCCCCTTCGCGAAGGGTAAGAACCGCACCATCGGTCATGAAGGCGGTGTTCAGCTCGATAAGCGCCTGATCGGGTTCCGCCTCCGCATCCTCCGCGAGGGTTGGGGGAAGGCTGCCATTCTTCATGTTTTTTGCGAGAGACTCTATATAACAATCAGAATTTTCTGGTAAAATACAAAGATCATGCGCGAGCTGGCCGCCCTCGAAAACGAGGCGGGCATGGCAATCCGATGGGGTGATGGCGTTGACAAGCGCAACGCGTGCGGGTGTGGATGCGGACCCCGCCACCGGCAGGGCGGGGCTGAAGCGGGTTGTTTCAAGAGGCCGCAGCGATGTGAATTTCCAGGACTCGATCTTGCGGGCGGGAAAGCCTGCGGCATCGAAGCGGGCAAAGGCCTGACGACGCAAACCTGCAACCGGGCCCTCGGCGTTCCGGTCTTCCGCAAGGGCAGCAAACCCGTCCCGATGCGCCTGCCATGTGGCATGGGAAGGGGCAGAGGCGATGGCGGCCCTCTCCACCCCCTCGGGCGAGGTTGGGCTATGGGCGGTTTCCCCTGTGCGGGCGATGGCGGCGTCGTTCATCTCAGGCAGCATCCTTGTCATCGACGAGATCGGCATAGCCCTTCTCTTCAAGTTCAAGCGCAAGATCCTTGCCCCCGGACCGGATGATGCGACCCCCCGCCAGCACATGCACACGGTCGGGGATGATATGGCTCAGCAGACGCTGGTAATGGGTGATCACAAGCATCGAACGCTGGCCATTGCGCAGGCTGTTCACCCCCCTGGCGACGATCTGGAGCGCATCGATGTCGAGTCCGGAATCGGTTTCGTCGAGGATCGCCAGCCGGGGCTCCAGCAGGGCCATCTGGAACACCTCGTTGCGCTTCTTCTCGCCGCCGGAAAAGCCGACATTGACAGGACGGTTCAGGAAGGATTCATCCATTTCAAGGTGACGCAGCGATTCGCGGGCACGCTTCAGGAATTCCATGGCATCGAGCGGCGATTCCCCGCGTGCGGTGCGCTGGGCATTGACGGCAGCCTTGAGAAACACGGAATTGGCGACACCGGGGATTTCAACCGGATACTGCAGGGCCAGATACACACCGGCACGGGCCCGTTCCTCGGTGGCCATGGCGAGCAGGTCCTCTCCATCCAGAAGCACGCGGCCGGAGGTGATCTCGTAGCCATCCCGCCCGGAAAGCACGTGAGACAGGGTGGATTTTCCCGAACCGTTCGGCCCCATGATGGCATGCACCTCACCCGGCGGAAGCGACAGGGACAGCCCCTTCAGAATGGGCTTGCCATCAACGCTGGCGTGAAGATCTTCTATATGAAGCAATGGCATTGTCATCCTTTCCTCATCCTGCGTATCACATCCGGAAAGTCTGTTCCGGGCAGGGGTAAAATCGAAATCGCGAAGGCGGCGGCTAGCCGACACTGCCCTCGAGGCTGATGCCCAGAAGCTTCTGGGCTTCGACGGCAAATTCCATGGGCAGCTTCTGCATCACCTCCTTGCAGAATCCGTTGACGATCAGCGAGACGGCATCTTCCGTGCCCAGGCCCCGGCTCTGGCAGTAGAAAAGCTGATCGTCGGAAATCTTCGAGGCCGAAGCCTCGTGCTCGATTCGTGCCGTACGGTTCCGGCATTCGATATAGGGAACCGTATGGCCGCCACATTGCTCCCCGATCAGCAGCGAATCGCACTGGGTGAAGTTGCGGGCATTGTCGGCACGGGGGTTGACCTTCACCAGGCCACGATAGGTGTTCTGCGAACGGCCTGCCGATATGCCCTTGGAAATGATGGTGGAGCGGGTGTTGGGCGCCAGATGGATCATCTTCGTTCCGGTATCGGCCTGCTGAAGGTTGTTGGTGATGGCCACCGAATAGAATTCGCCCACCGCCCCTTCGGCTTCCAGAAGCACCGACGGATATTTCCAGGTGATGGCCGATCCGGTTTCGACCTGGGTCCAGGAAATCTTGGCGTTGCGCCCCCGGCAGGCCCCGCGCTTGGTGACGAAATTGTAGATTCCGCCCTTGCCATCCTTGTCGCCGGGATACCAGTTCTGGACGGTCGAATACTTGATTTCGGCGCCTTCGAGAGCGATCAGTTCGACCACCGCGGCATGAAGCTGGTTTTCATCACGCATGGGGGCGGTGCAGCCTTCGAGATAGCTGACATAGCTGCCCTTGTCGGCGATGATCAGGGTGCGTTCGAACTGCCCGGTTTCCGAAGCGTTGATACGGAAATAGGTGGACAGTTCCATCGGGCAGCGGACACCTTCGGGGATATAGACGAAGGAGCCGTCCGAAAACACGGCAGAATTCAGACAGGCGTAGAAGTTGTCGGCCACCGGGACCACCGATCCCAGATAGGTGCGCACGAGATCGGGATAATCGCGCACCGCCTCGGACAGGGAACAGAACAGGATGCCCATTTCCGCAAGCTTCGCCTTGTAGGTCGTGGCCACGGAAATGGAATCGAAGACGGCATCAACGGCCACGCCGGCCAGAACCTCCTGTTCCTTCAGGGGAATACCGAGCTTGGCATAGGTTTCCAGAAGCTCGGGATCGACCTCGTCCAGGCTTTTCGGCGCGTCATCCCTGCTTTTCGGGGCGGCGTAATAGGAAAGATCCTGATAGTCGATCTTTGGAAACGTAACCCGGGCCCAGCCGGGCTCCTGCCCCTCCATTCCGCACCAGGCGCGGTAGGCGTCGAGCCGCCAGGCGCGCAGCCAGTCCGGGTCGCCCTTCTTGTCGGCGATGAAGTGGATGGTCGATTCGTCAAGACCCTTGGGCGCGCGATCTTCCTCAAGATCGGTCACGAATCCGAACTGGTATTCGCGGTCGGTCACGCTGCGGATCGGGTCCAGGGTTTCCGGATGGCTCATGAACGCACCTTCATCATGGGAAGTTCGTTGCGGGAAGCGGGAAGGGTGGCGGTGGACGCGCCCGGAGGGGGGGCAGGGAGCGGGGGAACGACGAGTTCGGCCAGGGAGACCGAAGCCAGGGCTTCACGAATCACCTGATTCACGCGATGCCAGCCGCCACGGGTGGGGCACAGGCTTTCCACCGTGCAGCTGCCTTCTTCTTCGGCGCATTGGGTCAGCGCTATGGGGCCATCGATCGCGATGATGATGGCGGCGGCGGAAATGGAATCGGCGTCCTGTGCCAGAGTGTAGCCGCCCCTGGCGCCACGCACGCTGCGGACGATGCCGCCACGGGTCAGCATGGCAAGAAGCTTGCTTACGGTCGGGCCGGGAATTCCCGTCCGGGCGGAAAGATCCGCCGTGTTATGGACGGCGCCCGGCGCAAAGGTCATCTGCGACAACAGAACCACCGCATAATCGGCAAGCCTGGAAAGCTTGATCATGGCGCTGCCCTCAACCCCTGCATGCCCGTCCCGGGCGCTTCAAAAGGTGACTGGATCAGTCATGTATGCAAGGTGGCAAGGCGCATCGTCAATGTCAACCCCATTGGTCAGGTTTTTGGCGGGCCACACACTCGGCGGGGCAGGGAAACCGGCTTCAGTCGAGGGTGGGATCGAGCAGCACCTTTCCCGGAATCGAACCCGATTCCACAAGCCGGTGTGCTTCGGCGATCCGGCTCAGGGGAAAGACCTTCTCGATCCGGACACGAATCCGGCCTTCCGCTGCGGCCTTCAGCGCATCGTCCACATTTTCACGCGTCGAACCGGCCGAGCCCATGATCGTGATCTTGGAATCGTAGAGCTTGAAGCAGTCGAGCGGAACCACAGGCCCGCCATGGGCGCCGGCGGTGACAAGCCTTCCATGTTCGGCCAGGGCCGCAAAGGCCTTGGGCCATGTCTCGGGATTGGAAATGTTGTCGAAGACAAGGTTTACCCCGCGCCCTTTGGTCAGGGCCATCACCGCCTCTGTCAGATCCTCCGAACCGTAATCCACCACCGCATCGGCCCCGAGTTCAAGGCCGATGCGGGCCCGTTCCGCCGATCCCGCCGCGCCGATCACATAGGCCCCGGCCATCCGGGCGATCTGAACGCCGATGGTGCCCAGTCCTCCCGAACAGCCCATGACCAGAACCGATTCCCCGGCTTTCAGCTTGCCCATGGTGAACATCAGGTGAAAGGCCGTCGGGCAATGCCGGAAGACGACAGCGGCTTCATGATAGTTCAGGGTGCCGGGGATCGGCACGCAGGCATTGGCGTGCACCTTGACGAGTTCCGCATCGGCGCCCCAGCGGCGCACGCCCAGCATGCCGGATTCTCCGGGGCCGGGCCGCGACAGGGCGGCCACCTTGTCGCCGATTCGCGGCATGGCGACGCCCTCGGCGGGGGGGCCAAGGGCCACGACCTCCCCCGCGGGATCGACCCCGAGAATGCCGGGCAGAACGGGATCGCGCTGCATCTGCGTTCCGGCGCGGACACCGCAATCGAGCACGCGGTTCACGGTTGTTGCGTGAACCCGGATGATCACCTGGCCGGGGCCCGGGACCGGATCGGGAACCTCCTCGATCCGCAACACCTCGGGCGGGCCGAACTCATGAAAAACGGCTGCCTTCATCGGATCACTTCGGCTCTGTAAAGCGGATGCGCAGGGTGCCGAGATCACCGATCGTGGTGCTGATCTCGTCGCCGGGCTTCAGGTAGAGGCCGCGGCCCTTGCCGACTCCCGCCGGCGTCCCGGTCGAGATGACATCTCCCGGGCTGAGTGTGAGATGTTCCGACAGATAGGCGATCTGTTCCTCGATCCGCCACCACATCTCGCCGGAGTTGCCATCCTGCATCTGCTCGCCATTGAGCCAGAGGCGGATCGGCTGATCGTAGATATCGGCGATGAATTCCTTCGGCGTGATCCATGGGCCCATCGGCGCCGAACCATCCCAGTTCTTGCGGCGGAAGCGATCACGACGGAAAGCCTCATCCTGCGGGGTCTTGGCCTGGGCCGCGCTGGGGCCACGCACCGACATGTCGTTCAGGATGGTATAGCCGGCCACGAAATCGAAGGCCGAGCCCTTGGAAACACCAAAGGCCGGTCTGCCGATCACCACGGCCACTTCCGATTCCCAGTCGATGGCGGTCGAGGTGCGGGGAAGGTGGACAAGGCTTCCATCGCCTACGATCGTCTGACGCGGGGTTTTCTGGAACCAGACCGGCGCATTGATGGACTTGTCCGGCATCGGCTTGGTATTGCCCATTTCCTTGGAGTGGGCGGCATAGTTGGAAGCGATGCAGAAGACGCTTGAGGGGTAGAGAATCGGCGCATCGAGAGCCGTTTCCGCAAGCGGACGGCAGGCGGCGCCATGTTTTCCCGCTGCCACCGCATCGGCCAGCTCGCAAAGCCATGGATGGCTTTGGTCCCAGTGTTCGAGAAGTTCGAGAGTCGATCCTGCGCTGACAGGACCGCCCGCGACCTGGCCCAGATCGAGAATCGTGTCACCGACAAGGATGCCCGGCTGGGCAGGGGCGCCTTCGCGCCGAATGTTCAAAAGGCGATACACGGTGCTCACGTTGGCTCTCCTTCATTATCGATCGGATTCATGGTCGGTCTGATTCATGGTCGGTCAGGATGCGTTGCGGTCAAGGGACGATGAAGGGCTTTGTCATCCACCGCTGCCCGGTGCGGAATCGCCGGCACCATAATCCATGGCTCCGGCTCTTGCCACGGCATCTTCCTCGCGCGGGAGCAGGCCATGGCCAAGGGTCAGACGGTTCATCATGGCAAAGCGCGCGGTCACGCAGATGGCCTCATGAAAGGATTGTTCATCCCAGCCGGCGGCAAAGACGGCATCGGCATCGGCCTGGGTCACGCTCGATGGTTTCAGGGTCAGCTTGCGGACGAAGTGAAGCAGCGGCTTCAGTTCCTCACGCACAGGGGCTGTGTCGATATCGTCGAGAAGGGGCTGAAAGACGTCTCTGTCATAGCCAAGATTGACGGCCACCTGTGCGTGGCCGATGAAGCAGTAGTCGGACCGGTTCAGTTCGCTGGTGTAGGCGGCGATCATTTCCTTGTCGGCCGGGGTCAGCTTGCCCTTGTTGCGCATGAAGGATCGCGAGAATCGCGACAGCGCCTCATGGCCTTCCTTGTTGAAGGTGTCCCACAGGGCACGCACACCCGCATTGTCCGGCAATGAAGGGAAGAACGGCATGGTGGCCTCCTCATGGTTGCTGTTGGCTGATGCCCCCGGCTGGCGGATGGTTCCGGCGGGATGTCGGGGAACCGCCATGATCCGGCATGGCGATTCCCCTCCATGATCGGCGTTTCAGCGTTTCTGTTCTCCCGAGACGGGGCTTCTGAACGCGAGAACACGCTCGAAGACGGCATCGGGGGCCTGATAGAGACGCTGCAGCAGGGCATCGATTTCCGCACCGCTGATCGGATCGATTTCGATCTGGCCGCGTTCGGCTTCGGAAAGCAGCTGAGGATCGCGCACGGCCTGATCGAAGGCATGGCGAAGGGCCAGCTTGCGATCTTCGGGGATGCCCGGCGGGGCGGCGTAGGGCCGTCCCATTTCCTGGGTTGCAAGCATGATTTCCAGGGCCAGACGATCATCCGGATCGTTGACCATGTCGATCAGCATGGGCACGTGGGGGAGTTCAGGATGAGGTTCGAGGGAGAATTGCATGACGATATTGATCCTGTTGTCACGCAACCATTCCGGCTGGGTCGCTTTCAGGCTGGCATAACCAAATCCGCAGCGGGAATCGATCTCGCCTCTCTCCAGGGCAATATCGGTATCCGTGCCGCTGTAGCCGGTGATCAGCCTCAGATTCGTTCCCAGAAGCGCGTTCATGACCCGCGGAAAGACGGCGCTGGATCCGGCAACGCCGCTTCCCCCTGCGATCACCTCACGCTGGCGCATGTCATCGACCGTCTTGACCCCGGTGGCATGCCAGGTGATGCAGACGCTGGTCTGCTTGGCCATGCTGCCGAGCCAGGTGAATTCGCGACCGTCATATTGCGTGCCTTTGGGCTGAACCTTGGGCTCAAGCCCCATTCTCTCGTGGAAGTTGCCGATGACCGACCCGTCCTTGGGGGCCACGTTGAACAGGAAGTTCGTGGCGACAAGGGTTCCTGCTCCGGTCATGTTCTGGACGACAAAGCCGGGGTTGCCGGGGATGTGCCGACCCATGTGCCGGGCCAGCAGGCGGGAATAGGTGTCATAGGCTCCGCCCGCCGCATTGCCGACGATCAAGGTCACCCGACGATCCTTGTAAAAGGATTCCACGGCTGCGGCGGGCGCTGCGAAGGCCATCATCAGGGCGCCGCTGAGGGTGGCGCCAAACAGCGCCTTCGTTTTCGTGATCATGATCATGCCTCTCCTGAAATGTCTTGATTGGGAATGTTTCGTATTACGGAAAACAAGGGTTCTCTGGCGATCTTTCCTCCCCGGATCGTGATATGGACGAACCTTTATACCCACATTCAGGTCCGCTGGAAGCTGAAAACGCAATCCCCATTCTGTCCAGCAGGCAAGGCCGGGCAATCGCGCTCTGCTTCTTGTGGGAGGTCACGGGTTCCCGCACGGATCATGAACGGCTATTGTGGAAAGCCGCCAAGAAAGGGCGGGGGCCAGAGAGGAACGGGGTGACGTCAGGGGAGATGACGAGACATGCAACGCAGCACTGAAGTGGAAGCGCGGACCAGACGCTGGCGGGAACAACGCTGGCTTATGGACAGCGTGATCAAGACTGTCGGCCCGGAATGGGATCAGGGCCGCCTTTCCAGCAAGGGAAGCCGGGGTGGTTCCGAGGGGTTGGCAGATTTTCGCCGGGCCGGATCCCGAATGCGGAAGTTCAACGATATCGGTCCGGAATTCGGCAAGGCGGGATTGCGTCGTGAAGAGATAGCCCGGGGGTTCGATGCGCAGGGGCGCGAGGTTTCCGCGCGCGATTCCTACCTGATCGCGGCCCTGCTCTATGCATCGGCACAATGGCCCTATTTCGAGTTGAACGAGGAATGCCGCATGTGGGAAGCCCGCATGGTGGATTGTTATGATCGTTACATTGCCCTGGCAGACCGGCCAATTTTTCGTGTTGATATCCCTTTCAGGGACAGCGCCCTTTCGGCCTTCCTGCATCTTCCCCGCGCCCCGGTCGCCGGGGAGCGCTTTCCCTGCATCCTTCATGTCGGCGGCATGGATGGATCCAAGGAAAACATGGTGGCCGGATATGGCGACCCTGCACTGACTCGAGGTCTTGCCGTGCTTGCCCTCGACGGTCCGGGACAGGGGGAAACGCGGTCTCGGGGAATCATCATTTCCGCAGACAATTTTGCGGCGGCGGCGGAATCCTGCCTTGACTGGCTCTCCCGACACCCGGCGATCGACGGCACGCGCGTGGTGCTTCGCGGTTCGAGTTTCGGCACCTATTACGGTACCGTGGCGGCCGCCGGCCTTGGAACGAGGATTCTCGGCTATTGCGGCAGCGGCGTTTGCCAGGAGCCCGGCTGCAAGACGATCTTCGGGGCCGCCTCGCCCAGCTTCAAGGTGCGTTTCATGTTCATGGCCGGCTATGAGGATGAAGCCGCCTTCGATGTCTTTTGCGAGGGTTTCGATCTCGGCAAGGTGGCGGCCGATATCAAGGCGCCTTACATGATCATCGCCGGTCAGGCGGATCAGCTTTCACCGATCGCGCATACCCATGCCCTGTTCGAGAAGATCACGGCGCCCAAGAGACTTGTGGTGTTCGAGAATGCCGATCATAGCGTGCGCAATGCGCCTTCCGCCGATAACGGCGAAAGTCGGGAAACCATGATCTACGATTGGCTTCGAGCACGGGTGGATGGTCAACCCATGGTTTCCGAAACGGTATTCGTCGACGCTGCGGGCCGCGCCCATGCGACCCCATTCGGGTCGGAGGCCTGAGCCTGGAACTGCCAGGAACCGCGAGCCAGTCGGGAAGAATCGGATGAGGACGCTTCCCGCCTCTTCACTTTATCGTGAAGTCGGGGGCTTTGAGGGATGCAGTCCGTGACAATTGTCTTTAGGGTCATGGCGTAGCTCTCCCACGGGGTCTGAATCGTCGGGAGGGGTATCACAAAACAACAGGAGGCATGGGTTATGCATTATTTTTCACGGATCACCATGGTGGCGGCGGGAGCCGTGATCCTGCTCGGGGGGCCTTCGGCTTTCGCACAGTCCGGGATCGATTTCGGCGGCAAGACTGTCAACATGTATCTTGGCGGTTCGGTCGGGGGCGGGGTGGATACCTTCACGCGAACCTTTCTGAATCATTACAGGAATCATCTTCCCGGGAATCCCACCATTGTGGTTCGGAACATGCGCGGTGCCGGCGGCATTCAGGCGGTGGCCTTCACCTATGCCAACGGGGCCAAGGATGGCACGGCCATGACCACCATGCCCGCCGGGCCGATACAGGCCGCAGCATTCGGTGATCGTCAGCTCGATTATGATATTCGCAACTTTGAATGGATCGGAAGCCTCGGCGTGGGGCGCAGCATGTGCTTCACCTGGCACACCAGCAGCTTCAAGTCCTTCGAGGACATGAAGGCCAGGGAGATGGTGATTTCCGCAACGGGAGCCCAGTCCAACTCGACCCTGTTGCCGATCATGGTCAATCGCACGGCGGGTACCCTGATGCGTCCTATCGCCGGGTATGGCGGCGCCAATTCGGTGATGGCTGTAGAACAGGGTGAAGTCGATGGACGCTGTCTGACCTGGGATTCTCTCAAGACCAACCAGTCTCAGTGGATTGCCGAAAATCTTGTGACGTTTCTTCTCGATGTGTCTCTGGAGCCCAACAGGGAATTGCCTGCTGGTGTGCCCTGGATCATGGACGTGATCGACAACGATCTTGATCGTCTGGCCATGCGGCTTTTCCTGACCCCGAGTGACATCACTGTTCCTCTGGGGCTTGCGCCAGGCACGCCTGAGGCGGCAGTGGCTGTGCATCGGACAGCCTTCGAGGCGACGGTACGTGATCCGGCCTATCTTGCGGATGCACAGCGTCGTAATCAGGATATCGAGCCCCGTGCCGGTGAGGAGGTTGCCGCCCTGATCAACAGCCTGTTCACTTCCGATCCGATGGCGATCCAGCGTGTGAAGGATCACCTTGCGGCACCCCGCAATGTCGGGGAATGCGAAGGAGCCGGATGCCGATAGGAGATCCTCGAAGCAGCCAGAACGCGGCGGACGCGTTCTGCCTGAACTTCGGGGCGTGTGGAAAAGGCGTCTCATTCGAGACGCCTTTTTCCTGATCCTGGCATGAGGGCGATGGGGGCGTGAGGCCGGCTGGTTCGTGCAGCGATTCAGGGTGTGTTCGGGCTGCGTT
>JBJHAU010000049.1:0-11714 GCA_050480665.1 Alphaproteobacteria bacterium
CAAGGATACGGAAATCCCCGTCACCGGGCCGACCGGCCTGCTTGCCTCGATCATGGAACTCGGCCGCAAGGGTCTGGCGATCCAGCGCTACAAGGGGCTTGGAGAGATGAATCCGGAACAGCTCTGGGAAACGACGCTTGATCCCGATGCCCGTTCGCTGCTTCAGGTTCGTGTCAGCCATGTGGAGGCCCAGGAGGACATTTTCGCCACATTGATGGGCGATGTCGTGGAGCCGCGCCGGGAATTCATCCAGACCCATGCGCTGGAAGTGGCCAATCTCGACATCTGACGGGTTCGGGCCGCGCCCTGCCTTGCCCCGTTCCGTCTGAGGCCCCGAGCCCATGAAAGGATCATCGAAGCCTTCCCCGTCCCGCCACGCCTCCGCCGCCAGGGGGGCCGAGACACGCCTGTCGAAAAACGGGTCCGGGAAAAAGCCTTCCGGGAAGTCTCCTTCCGGGAAAACGGCCCCGGGCCGGTCTGGCCCGGGCGGAAGGAAACGAGGCGGGCGGGAAGCGAAGCCTTCGTCTTCGAGGCGGCGTTCCTGGCTCTGGCGATCACTGCGCGGGGCGCTGATTGTCGGAATCTGGGGCGGCGTGGCGCTGATCGGGCTGATCGGCTGGTATGCCTATCAATTGCCGCCGCTGGGCGATCTTCCCGCGCTCGAACGGCGCCCGGCGGTGCAGCTCCTTGCCCTCGACGGAACGCCCTTCGCCCGCTTCGGCGATGCGCGCGACGGGGTCAGCATCGGCGATCTTCCGCCCCATGTTCCCCAGGCGGTTCTGGCGATCGAGGATGCCCGCTTCTACAGGCATTTCGGGATCGACCCGGTGGGGATCGGGCGGGCGGCCCTGGTGAATTTGCGGGCCGGGCGCATCCGTCAGGGCGGATCCACCATCACCCAGCAACTGGCCAAGACCCTGTTCCTCGGCCCCGAGCGCAGCCTGCGCCGCAAGATGCAGGAACTGATCCTGGCCTTCTGGCTTGAGGCCCGGTTCACCAAGGATGAGATCCTCGGGCTCTATCTCAACCGGGTCTATTTCGGCGCGGGCCATTTCGGGATCGAATCTGCGGCCCGGGGCTATTTCGGCAAGCCGGCCAGCGCCCTGCAGGTGAACGAGGCCGCGCTGCTTGCCGGGCTTCTGAAGGCACCGTCGCGCCTTTCTCCCACCCGAAATCCCGATCAGGCGGCGGCCCGGGCCGAGGTGGTTCTGGGACGCATGGCGGCGCTGGGGTTCCTGAAACCCGCCGAGGCGCGCATCATCACCGCCAACCCGGCGCGGCTGGGACCGCAACAATCCGGCGTCGGCCGACATTTTGCCGATTGGGCGATGGATGAACTGCGCGGCCATGTGGGGCGCGGCATGGCCGAAGGCGATCTTGTGGTGCAGACCACGCTGGATCTGCGCCTTCAGCGGCTGGCCGAGCGCGAAGTGGCAGGGATCAGGGCCGCGGCCGAAGCCCGGAATGCCTCCCAGATCGCGATGGTGATCCTGTCGCCCGATGGCGCGGTTCGGGCCATGGTGGGCGGAACGGATTACGCATCGAGCCCGTTCAACCGGGCGGTACGCGCCTTGCGCCAGCCGGGCTCCGCCTTCAAGCCCTTTGTCTTTCTTGCCGGGCTGGAGGCAGGCTACGACCCCGAATCGGTCTGGGAAGATGCCCCGGTCCGGATCGGCGATTTTGCCCCCCGCAATTACGACAACCGCTTTCGCGGCCCGGTGACCATGAGCGAGGCGCTGGCCCATTCGCTGAACACGGTGGCGGTTCGCATCCAGCATCAGGCGGGGATCGATTCCGTGCTGCGCTGGGCGCGCAGGCTTGGCATCACCTCCGATCTGCGACGCGAGGCCGGGCTTGCGCTGGGTGCTTCTGAAGTCTCGCTGGCAGACATGACCCAGGCCTACGCCGCCTTCGCCAACGGGGGGCGTGCGGTGTTCGCCCATGGGGTGCACGAGATTCGCGATGAAGCGGGGGGTCTTGTCTTTTCCCGGTCAGGCTCGGGGCCGGGCGGGCGTATCCCTCCGGAAATTCTTGAGCCGCTGAACCGGATGATGGCAAAGGCGATCACCGACGGCACCGGGCGCGCCGCCGATATCGGGATGCCTTCCGGGGGCAAGACCGGCACCACCCAGAATCATCGCGATGCCTGGTTCATCGGCTATACCGCGCATCTGGTTGCGGGGGTCTGGATGGGCAATGATGACGGAAGGCCGATGGAGGGGGTTACCGGCGGCAGCCTGCCCGCGGAGCTTTGGCGCGGGGTGATGGAGGCGGCCCATGATCGTCATCCGTCCGAGCCGCTGCCCGGAACCCGGGGCTCCGGTTTCTGGCGTCGTCTGATCGGCGGCTAGCGCGGGGCGTCTGCGTCGCTGGGCATGTCACCGGGCATGTCGCCGGGCATGTCGTCGGGCATGTCGTCGCCGCGGCGAAGCAGGGCAAGAAACAGGCCCAGGCCAAGCGCCATGCTCACGCTGATGCACAGGGCCATCGGCAGGGCCGTGCCGTCGGCCAGCATGGCCATGATCGCCACCATGGCACCGCCCCCCATCTGCTGCAGAAAGCCCATCACCGCCGAAGCCGCCCCCGCCTTGCGCGGGAACGGGGCGAGCGCCCCGGCAAGGGTGTTGGCAAACATCAGCCCAAGGCCTGTCATGAACAGGAACTGGGTGGCGACGATGCTCCAGAGGGCCACCCGGCCGGACAGCACCACGGCAAGAAGGGCCAGCCCGGCCCCGCCACAGGCCAGTGCGCCGATCAGGGCCATCCTGCGATAGCCGATGGCGAGGGTCAGGCGGGCGCTGGCAAGGGAGCCGACGAAATAGCCGGAAAAGGCCATCGCGAAGGCCACCCCGTAGGTCAGCGGCGGCTGGTCGAGCAGTTCGATCAGCACGAAGGCGGTTCCGGTATGGAAGGCAAAGGTGGCCCCGAAGGCAAAGACCAGCAGCAGGGTGTAGCCGAGAAAGATCCGGCTGGAAAGAAGATCGCCATAATGGCCGAGCAGCCGTCCCGGCCGCAGGGCACCGGGATCTTTCCGGGCCAGGGTTTCCGAAAGCCCCAGCCAGATCATGACAAGAACCGCGAATCCGCCGAGCGCCTGAACCAGGAAGATCGTCCGCCATTCGGCAATCCACAGGATTCCCGCCCCTGCCAGCGGCGACAGCCCCGAGGCCAGGGTGAAGGCGGCGGCCGAATAGGAAAAGATCCGCGCGGCTTCGGCCGGGGCGAAAAGATCGCGCACCACGGCCCGGGCCAGCACCTGTCCTGCTGCCGCCGCCAGCCCTTGCAGGATGCGCGCCGCCAGCAGGGTATCGATATCGGGCGCGAGAAAGCAGGCAAGGGTTGCCAGCAGATAGAGGAAGACGCCGCCAAGCAGGACAGGGCGGCGGCCGAGCTGATCCGAGAGCGATCCATAGAGCAGCTGGCCCGCCCCGAATCCGAGAAAGAAGGCGGTGATGGTCAGCAACGTCTTGCCGGCCCCGACATCCAGATCCTCGGCCATGACGGGCAGGGCCGGCAGCAGCATGTTGCTCGACAATGCGCCGAAGGCGGTCATGGCGGTGATCAGACCAATCATCCAGACCGAGTTCCGGTCAAGTCCCTTGCTGCCCAGGGGCAATCCCGGTGGGCGGGCATCCGGATGGGGATCAGCCATAGCGATGCAGGCGACCGCCTTCGGCCCGAAGCCAGGCGCGGGCGGCATCGGCTTCGGGCGTGAGGCTTCGGACCAGGGCGTGAAAGCGCGGCCCGTGGTTCATTTCCAGAAGATGCGCGGTTTCATGGGCGCTGACATAGTCGAGAACGAAATCGGGCGCCAGGATCAGACGCCAGGAAAAGCTCAGCCTTCCGGCGGCGGAACAACTGCCCCAGCGACTTGCCGGATCGTTGATCCGCAGCGCCGGGGTGTTCCGACCGAGGCGCGAGGCCATCGCCTCGCACCGGTCGCCAAGGACGTGCCTTGCCTCTTTCCTGAGCCATCGCTGAAGGGCCCCGGCAAAGTGTTCGGCCCGGGCCGGCAGGAAAAGGATTCCCGTCTCGATCCGGGGCGGGCCTTCCCTCGGCCCGAGCCGCCGAAGGATCAGGGGGCTGCCCCGAAAAGGGATCGTGCCCCCCTCGACAAAGGGCACCCGCGGGCCCAGGGCACGGCGCCGGGCAAGAACCCACCCCTGTTTCTCCCGTGCAAAGGCAAGGCCGCGTTCCCGGCTGATGCCCCGGGGCAGGGTCAGAATGGCGCTGTCGCTGCGTGCATCGAAGCGCAGCACAAGGCGCCGCGCCTTCGGGTTGCGGCGCAGGCGCAGGGTGATGGGTTCGCCCTCGGTGGAGGCAAGGGTCAGCTCCGCCATGGCAGGGGGCATCCCTCGCGATCCCAACGTTCCAGAAACGCAGAGAGGCTGGCAGGTTCGGGCTGGATCAGGGGAGGCATCACCCTGTCCCAGCCAGCCCCGCCCGCATCGCGGGCAAGAAGGGCCTTCATGGCGGCGATCATCGGCACGCCGTCGAACAGGCGACGCAGGCGTTCGATCTCGGCCTGAAGCGCCTCTGCCCTTTCGCTTGCCCCGGCCTTGCGCCATTCTTCTTCGAGCGCCTTGATATGTGCCACCGTGATGTTGGCCCCGGCGGCGATGCAGCCGGCGCCGCCGGCCTCGCGCAGGGCGAGATACAGGGTTTCCGTTCCGGAATAGACACGCAAATCCGGCCAGCGGCGGGCGAGGGCCAGCATGTCCGCCTTCTGTGCCGAGGAATCCTTGATCCCGGCGATCCTGCCCTGGTGGCGCGCAAGCAGGGTTTCGATCACCGTCGCGGTGATCGGTACCTGGGTGGTCTGGGGAAAATGATAGAGATACAGGGGCACCGCCGCCCCGCCCAGCCCTTCGATCAGGGTGTCATAGAAACGGATCACGCCGGCGTCGGACACCCCCTTGAAATAGAAGGGCGGGCTGACGAGGCAGCCGCCACAGCCCGCAGCAGCGGCTTCGCGGGTCAGAACCCGGGCATCGTCGAGCGCCGCCGCCCCGGTGCCGACGATCAGCCGATGGGGGGGAATCCCGGCTTCCAGAACCGCATGCAGCACCTGCAGTCTTTGTGCCACGGAAAACGAGGCGGCCTCGCCGGTGGTGCCGAGCAGCCCGATTCCGTCGCAGCCCGAATCCAGCAGTCTCCGGCAATGGGCCGCTGTCCGCGCGCCATCGGGTTCCAGCGCCGGGGTCAGGGCGGTCAGGGCGGCGGCGATCACCCCGTCGGGAAGGGTTCGGGAATCCTGCATGGTCATCGGCAGAGCCTAGCCGAGCCAGCGGCAGGATGCAGCTATTTCGACCATCGGGTGATATGGCGGGCGAGCGGCCCCTTCATCGCCTTCTCGCTGATCACCTTGCCGCGTACGGACAGGCCCGCCCGATGCACGCTTTCAGGATCGCCGCTGACCAGCGGATGCCATGGAAGAAGGTCAAGCCCCGCCTCGATCCGGCGATAGGCGCAGGTTTCGGGCAGCCAGTCGAATGCCGAGACCTTTTCGGGCGTCAGAACGATGCAGTCGGGAACCTCGCGCTGGCGCCGGGCATAGAAACGACAACGGCAGCGTTCCGTGTCGAGACCCCGGCAGGCCACGGAGGTGGTGGCCACGGCGCCGGTATCCTCGTCTTCCAGTTTCAGCAGGCAGCACTGGCCGCATCCATCGCACAGGGATTCCCATTCCTCTGCCGACATGGCGGAAAGGGGTTTGGTCTTCCAGAACGGGAGCGAGGATTGATCCCGGGAATCCGCAAGGGGTTCGGTCAGGGGCCCGGCGTCCGGATCGGAACCGGTATCGGGAGCGGAACGGGCATCGGGAGTGGAACGGGCATCGGGATCAGTCATGGCGCGCAGTCGGGGGATTGAACCAGCAAAGAGACTCATGATCGTCGACAACCTTGCCGATGACAACAATGGCCGGGGGCGTCAGCCCGGCCCGGGCCGCCGTCTCGGCGATTCTGGAAAGCGGGGCGGTTACCACGCGCTGTTCCGGGGTGGTGGCATGGGCGATCACGCAGGCCGGTTCCGATGAAGGGCGGCCTGCATCGATCAGGGCCCGGGCGATGTCTGGCAGGGTTCGGAGTGCCATGTACAGCACCAGGGTCGGCGAACCGCGAGCCAGGGCCTGCCAGTCCAGGCTGTCGGGCACCCGCCCGCCCGCCGCATGGCCGGTGATGAAGGTGACGGCAGGGCCGATATCGCGATGGGTGGCGGGAATCCCGGCATAGGCCGGGGCGCCGATCCCGGCGGTGATCCCCGGCACCACCCGGAACGGAATTCCGGCCCGGGCCAGGGCGCGCGCCTCTTCCCCGCCGCGCCCGAACACGAAGGGATCGCCCCCCTTCAGACGCAGGACGCGCCGCCCGTCCCGCGCCAGGGCGATCAGCCTGTCGCTGATATCCGCCTGGCTTGGCGAAGGGCGTCCACCCCGCTTGCCGGCATGGATTCTTTCGGCCTCGGGCGAGGCAAGGTTCAGGATGCGGGAATCCACCAGCGCATCATAGACAATGGCATCGGCCCGGCTGAGGGCATGGGCCGCCAGCAGGGTCAGGAGACCGGGATCTCCCGGCCCGGCCCCCACGAGCCAGACCGATCCCGGGGCCAGATCGTCCGCCCCGTTAATATCCATAGCTATATCGTACATTTTGTTATTATACATCATGCTAAAGCATAATAAAGCCTTCCGCCCTGATGCGCCTTTCGCCGCCGATTGACGCGCCCTGCCCCGGCGCGCATTGTGCGGCGATGATGGAGCTGTCTCCCCTGGCTGCCTGGCTTGCCCCCGGATCGGCATTCGGTCCGGGGCCGGGGATGCTTCTGCTGCTGGCGGCTCTGGTGATCGTCGATGCCCTTTTGAGCCTGTCGATCCCGCTTCTGGTGAAACGGACGGTTCCCGACCGGCTGGGAAAGCTTCTGGCCGGATGGCTCGACCTTGTGGAAGGGCGGTTGAACCGCAGGGATCGTTCCCGGGCCAACCGGCTGGTGCGTGGTGCGGTGCTGGCCCTGGGTGTCGCCCTCGTTGCCGTGCTGATCGGGCTGATCCTTCAGACGCTTGTGGGCGGGCTGGCAGAAGGAACGTCGCTTGCCGCCTTGCTGATTCTGGCTCTTGTCGCCCTTCTGGCGGGCCAGCGCCACAGCCTGATGCGCCTTGTTCGGGCCCGCGCCCTGCTTGCCGAGGGCAAGGCCGCCCCGGCCCGGCAGTTGCTTCAGGAAACGCCCGGTCTGCGCCTTCACGGCAGCGATGATCACGCCGTGGCAAGGGCGGCGATAGCCCTTGGGGTGCGCGGATTTTCGGCCGATCTGGTGGGGCGCCTGTTCTGGTTCCTGCTGGCCGGGCTTCCCGGATTGATGCTGTCGGCGGCGATGGCCGGAATGGCGCGAGGTCTTGCGGCGCGAAGCCGGAAGAGCGGTACCTTCGCCCTGGCTGCGGAACGGCTCGACGCCCTTCTGGGCTTCATTCCCGAACGCGTGGCGGCGCTGGTGCTGCTGATCGCGGCGCCGTTCGTTCCCGGTCTCCGCCTGTCCCGGGGGCTTCGGGCCTTCTTTCTGAGCGGCACCGCGAAGGCGTCTCTGGCAGCGCTTCACGATCTCTCTCTCGATGGGGAACGCGCCATGGGGCCACGATTTGTCGGCGAGGGCCGGGCCCGGGCGGGCCTTGCCGACATGGCGCGCGGCCTTGGTCATCTTACGGCCTCGGCCCTGCTTGTGGCGGCGGGGTTGGCGGCCCTGCTCCTGCTGGCGGATTGAGGTCTTCGGCGGTTCAGCCCCGCTTCGTCTCGGGCAGATCCGCCTCGGGAAGATGATTCACCCCCTCGATCCGCCACGGCCAGGCCGAGCCGATCGGCGGATCGTCTCCGGGAAGGATGTGATCGATCCGCGTCAGCGAGAGATTCTCGATCCGGAAGCTGACGGCGCGATCCGCCGAAAGCCCGAGGGCAATGGCGAGCGCCGCCCGGATCGATCCCCCATGAGCAAAGGCGACGATGTCGCGACCGGCATGGGCCCGGGTTTCCTGTTCGATGGCACTGCCGACCCGGCCGATCACCTCGGCGAAGGATTCGCCGCCCGGTGGCCGGGCCTGCCCCGGGGCTGTCCACAGGGCGAGAAAATCCGGCCCGAGCCTTGCGCGCAATTCGCCCGGCGTCAGCCCCTGCCAGGCTCCGAAAAACTGCTCCGCGAGATCGGGAACCACCTTCAGGGCCGGGCTTGCCGCCGTGTTCGCCCGCGCCATACGGGCATGGATGGCCAGGGCGGTCTGATGGGTGCGCTTCAGATGCGAGGCAACCCAGACAGCCTCGCGCGGCAGAATCGCCGCAAGGCGATCATAGGCGGGATGATCGTCGATCACCGCCGCCAGATCCTCCTGACCGTAAAGCCGATGCTCGGGGTTCTCGACCGGAGCATGGCGAATCCACCACCATCGCGTCGTGATGGTCATGGCCCGGCCTAGAGCAGGGCCACGATGGCCAGCAGGATGCCGAGTTCGGCGCCGAGCTGGGCCGCACCCATCAGATCGCCGGTCAGCCCGCCAAACTTGCGATGGGCGAGCCAGGCGAACTTGGCCGCGCCGAGGGCGCCGATCAGCAGCGCCACCAGCCCGGCCCAGGGGCCAAGGAACAGAAGGGCCAGGGTGGCTCCCAGAACACAGGAGAGGATCGCCTGATCAAGCCTGGGATGCCCGGCCATGCCGGCAAAGCCTTCCTTGCTGGCGGCCGGAACCAGATAGAGAACCGCCGGAAGAACACCGTAGGAGGCCGCCATCGCGGCCGCCAGCGCCGCCACGGCCGCGCCGCTGCCGCCAGCCTGGGCAATGGCCGCCAGGCAGGCGACCCGGAAGCCGATGGCAAGGATCAGGCTGAGGACGGCGTAGCCGCCGAAGGATTCGGCCTTGAGGATGGCATGTCTTTCGCTGCGCGAGGCTCCCGAGGCCAGAGCCTGGGCGGCGCGCGCCAGCCCCCCCTCGCTGGAGGCCCCGCCCAGAAAGGCCAGGGCCGCCACCGCAAACAGCGCGGCAAGAACGGGCGGAAGCCCGAGGCCTGCGGCCAGCGCATGGACAAGCCCGGCAAGAAGGCCGATTCCAAGACCGACGACAGGAAAGCCACGGGCAATGCTGGCCAGCTCCCCCGCCTTCAGGCGGCGCGGGCTTCGCCCGGCCAGGCGGAACGGCGGGCTTGCCAGAATTTCCGATGCGGCCACAATGGCCTTGCCCCAGTCGCGCAGGATGGCACCGGGATCAAGGGAATCACGGGTCGTTCTTTTTCCGGCGCGGCGCGAGGCCCGGGCCTTGCTTCCCCCGGCTTGCCTTGTCTCCCCTGTGTCCCCTGTGTCTCTTGTGTTTCTCGTGTCTCTGGGATCCTTGCCGTCCTTGGAGCGCCGCGTGCCGCCCTGCCCCGCCTTGCGCGGGCGGCGGCCCTTTTCGTCGCGGCCCCTGTCGTCGCGTCCTGACGGGGGTGTCTCATCCGATGGGATGTCCGATGCCATGGTGACCGCCTCTGTCTTGTCGTCCGTTGTGTCTTGTCGTCCGTTTTGTCGTCTGTTGTGTCTTCTGTTGTTGTGTCTGCTGTCCCGGCCTCAGTCCCGGTGTGGCGACTGTCTGCTCCTCGCCCGGATGAGCCTGAGTCTATTCGCCCACGCGCATCAACAATCCGTCGCGGCGGGCGATGCGGAAACTATACAGGAAAAAGGCTGCTCCCGCTGCCAGGTAGAGAAGATTCAGCGCCAGCGCGGTCAGAAACCGTTCGGTCTGGAAGATGTCGTCGAACAGGATCGCCCGCATGCCCTCGAAGACATGGCTGGAAGGCAGGGCCCAGGCCACCGGCTGCAGCCAGCCCGGCAGGGTCGACACGGGGTAGAAGACGCCCGACAGCGGGGCCAGGAGGAACATGGCCATCCAGGCAAGGCTTTCCGCCCCCAGGCCATAGCGCAGGATGATCGCGGTGATGATCAGGCCGACGGCCCAGCCCAGCATCATCAGAAGCGCAAAGAACAGCACCAGAACCGGCCCGAAGCCGAACAGCGAATAGTTGTAGAACAGGATCGCCAGCAGGGCCGCAGGGATCACGCCGATCAGTGTCCGGATGATGCTGAGGATCATCAGCGCCAGCACGAATTCATGGGCGCGCAGCGGCGACACGAACAGGTTGGCCAGATTGCGCGACCACATTTCTTCAAGGAAGGAGATGGAAAAGCCAAGCTGGGCGCGGAACAGGACATCCCACAACAGCACCGCAGCGATCAGCACACCGGCGGCCTGCGCCACCCAGGAGGACTGGGTCACGAAGAACTGGGTGATGAATCCCCACAGGATCATCTGGACAAGCGGCCAGTAGGCCAGCTCCAGGATCCTCGGCCAGGATCCCCGAAGAATGTAGAGATAGCGGCGACACAGGGCGGCGATCCGCCCGGGGGAAAAAGCGCTTTCGCCGGGATCGGTGCCATTCATCGGCCGGATTCCGGCGAAGGGTTGCGGGCGATGTCGAGAAACACCTCTTCCAGGGTCTGTCGTCCGAACCGGGCGATCAGCTCTGCGGCCGTTCCCGAACCGACAATCCGCCCCGCCTTCATGACATGCACCGAAGAGCAGAGCCGTTCCACCTCGGCCATGTTGTGAGAGGCGAGCAGGATCGTCGCGCCCCTTTCGCGCTGATACTCCAGCAAGGCCGTTCGCATCCTGTCGGCGGTGTCGGGATCGAGCGAGGCGGTCGGCTCATCGAGAAACAGGATCTCCGGATGGTTGATCATGGCCTTGGCCAGGGCCACCCGGGAACGCTGCCCCGAAGACAGGGCACCCACGGGCTTCGCCATCAGCGGGCCAAGATCGAGCCGATCAGACAGCGCCCCGATCCGATCCGCCGGATGGCTTACGCCGTAAAGACCGGCAAACACGCGAAGATTCTCCATGACGGTCAATCGGCGCGGCAGTTCCACATAGGGTGAGGAAAAATTGATCCGTCCGAGCACGCGATGGCGATGGCGCACCATGTCCTCTCCCAGAACCTCCAGACGCCCGGAGCTTGGCAGCAGAAGGCCGAGAAGCATGGCGAGGGTGGTTGTCTTGCCGGCCCCGTTGGCGCCCAGAAGCCCGACGGTTTCGCCGCGGCCTATGGTCAGCGACAGATCGTCGACGGCACACTGATCGCCGAACCGCTTGCTCAGACGGTGGGTCGCGACGGCGGGGGGCATGGCGGCGGCAGGGGATCTCATCATGGCTCTCAACGGGCGCATCATCGGCTGATCGGGGCCCTCAGATCAAGAGCGGGGCAGGGACGGCCCGAAACGGCAGGGCGAAAACACAGGCCCGCAGGCATGGAGCAGGACTGATATAAAGCATTTGTTATATTTCTTGCCACAGGCTTGCATCTGTGCCACTGTCACGTCAAAGGCTGAAGAGGAAAAGGAGTCAGCCATGGTTTCGAGCGCATTCTGCGGTGCTTTCCGCAAGATTTCCCCCGTCGCGGGTTCGTCCGTCGGTCGTCGGCTTTTGCAGGCGCCGGGCGGGTTTTCCGTCCGGTCCGCTTCCCGTGGCAGGGCCAATACCCTCGCCATGCCGTTCCTTGCCGTCACGCTGGCCTTTGGCGGTCTGTTCGCCCCGTCGCTGTCGGCGCCGGCCCTTGCGCAGGCGGTGCAGGGCCAGGGGGCACCTGCCGTGCCGGCGGCGGTTCTGGCCGGTCTGCTGACGGGCCAGCCCGATGCGCAGTTTGCCCTTCGTC
>JBJHAU010000050.1:0-11630 GCA_050480665.1 Alphaproteobacteria bacterium
TTTCGATCCGGGGCCGCCACAGGTCGATCCCGCGCCGGTCTGTCTTTGGCCGTCTCCGGAATGGCTGGAGAGCCCGAACGGGGCCGCGCACCGGGGCCGGTTCCGGGGGATGCGAGGCGGCATGACGAAAATAGGTGACGGTAAAGACCCGGAGCGCGGCGGTCAGCCCCCTGTCGCCCCGATAGCGATCAAGGGCGGAACAAAGCTCGTGCACGGTCAACCCTTCGCGGTGGCACAGATCATCCACCGCATCCCACAGGCTGTCTTCAAGGCGGATGCTGGTGCGTCGATTGGCAACGGTCACGTTCCGGCAGGTCTGCATGGCAAGATCCTCCATCGAGACAGGATGGAAAACGGATACCCACGGCCACCCGGTGCATGCGGCACCGTTTCCCCCCAATGCCGTTAAGGTTAACAAGCTTTGTAAGATTATTCAACTATGTATTAGTGCTTATTTTTCGGGTCCTGCCGCCTCATCCGGTGTCAGCATGACAAGAGACAGGGCATGAACCGGTCCGGCCAGTTCCTCTGCCAGCAGCGCGTGAACCCTGCGATGGCGCTCGATCCGGGAAAGGCCCTGGAAGGCCGCAGCAATGATTCGCACCGTGAAATGCGATTCGCCGCCGGGGCGGGCGCCGGCATGGCCGGCATGGCGGGCCGAATCATCGGCAATCTCGATCTCGGCCGGGGCAAGGGCCTGCACAAGCCTGGTCCGGATCCGTGCGGCCACGGTGCCCGCCCCGGCGCCGGAAGGGGGGGGCGCATCCGGGGAAGCCTTCCCTGCGGCGGCATGGCGCTCTCTCTGGCCTTGCGGCGGTAAGGGGGAAGGATCGTCGGACGGGGTCATGGCCGGCTCCTCGCAATCCCCCGTGAAAGCCTGAGGCCTTCGGGGGCAGGCTTGCGCCTTGGGACAGGGTGCCGCATATTTAACAGATGTGCCCCTCGTCCACCAGCAAGCCTCGCCGAGGCACAAGGGCCGGGAACGGACCCGAAGCATGGGCTGACGCCGCAAGCGCCGCCAAGGCCGCCCCTTGCGCCGCGCCGGGCTGCAAGGCGGAAGGGTTGTACCGCGCACCGCTGTCTCCCGACTGTCTTGATCGTCACCAGTGGTTCTGTCTCGACCATATCCGCGCCTTCAACAAGGCCTGGAACTTCTGCGCCGGCCGCAATGCCGAGGAGATCGAACGGATGATCCGCGAGGATATGGTCGGCTGGCGCCCCACCTGGCCTTTGGGTCGGCTCGGCCGCGCCTTTGCCCATGGCGATCCGGAACGGCTGCGCCGCGACTTTTCCCGCTCACCCTTCGGCCAGCCGGGGGCGCAGAACGGCGAGAAGGGGGGAACGCACAAGACCGGAAATGCGCGGGACGGTGAGGGTTTCAGGGCCGAACCGGATGTGGCGCAAACCCTGGGACAGGCGCTTTCGCTGCTTGGACTGTCGCCCCCGGTCACCGCCTCTGCCCTGAAAACCCGCTACAAGGCATTGGCGAAACGTTACCATCCGGATACAAACGGAGGGGACAGGACTTCCGAAGAACGGCTGAAGCGGATCAACCAGGCCTATGCCACGCTGAAGCTTCACTACGGCGCCTGAAGGTGCCGATCCCGACCACGGACGGCTTAGCGTCCCAGCGGCCCTGAGGGGCAACCAAGAGGTTCCATGGCTACGACACTTTCCCAAGACAGCGTCGCGAAACATCCCCTGGACGCGCCAGACACCGAGGTTTCCGTGCGCGAGGTCTTCGGCCTGGATTCGGCGATGACCGTTCCCGCCTTTTCCGAGCCAAGCGACCATGTGCCCGATCTCGACGAGACCTATCGTTTCGACCACGACACCACCCTCGCCATCCTTGCCGGCTTCTGCCACAACCGCCGGGTGATGATCCAGGGCTATCACGGCACCGGCAAATCGACCCATATCGAGCAGGTTGCCGCCCGGCTGAACTGGCCTTGCGTGCGGATCAATCTCGACAGCCATATCAGCCGCATCGACCTTCTGGGCAAGGACGCGATCGTCCTGCGCGACGGCAAGCAGGTCACCGAATATCGGGAAGGCATCCTGCCCTGGGCCCTGCGCACGCCGACGGCGCTCGTCTTCGACGAATACGATGCGGGCCGGCCCGATGTGATGTTCGTGATCCAGCGCGTGCTGGAAGTCGACGGCCGCCTGACCCTCGTCGATCAGAACCGGGTGATTCGTCCCCACCCCTGGTTCCGGCTGTTCGCCACCGCCAACACCGTGGGGCTGGGCGACACGACCGGCCTTTATCATGGCACCCAGCAGCTCAATCAGGGTCAGCTGGACCGCTGGCACATCATCTCTACCCTCAACTACCTGCCCCATGGCGATGAGGTCGGGATCGTGCTCGCCAAATCTCCATGGCTCGACAACACGGAAGGCCGCACCCTGGTCGCCAACATGGTGTCGCTCGCCGATCTGACCCGCGCAGGCTTTGCCGCCGGCGACATTTCCACCGTCATGTCGCCGAGAACCGTGATCACCTGGGCCGAAAACGCCCGGATCTTCGATGATGTCGGCTATGCCTTCCGCATCAGTTTCCTCAACAAATGCGATGAGGTGGAGCGGACCACCGTGGCCGAGTATTACCAGCGCTGCTTCGGTGTGGAACTTCCCGAATCCTCCCTTTCCGCCAAGGCGGAGAAGGATCCGGCGGCCTCCTGAGCGAGACCTGCGGTGACGGAGAGGCAAGCCCGATGACCAAGGACAGTCCCGTCGAGGAATTCCGGCGCGCCACGGGCGCGGCCATGCGCGCCATGAGCCATGAGCCGGAATTGCAGATCGCCTTCACTCCGGACCCTCCGCGCATCCGTGGCAATACCGTCAATCTTCAGACTCCACCCCGCAACCTGCCTCCGGCGGAGGTCTCGAAGATTCGCGGCCAGGCCGATTCCATGGCCCTGCGTCTGCGCTTCCACGACGACAAGCTGCATGCCGACCGCATGCCGGCCGGCCAGACCTCGCGCAAGATCTTCGATGAGGTGGAACAGGCCCGCTTCGAGGCGCTGGGGGCCAGCCGGATGCGCGGCGTGGCCACGAATCTCGATGCCGCCCTGGCCGACCGCTGCCGCACCCTGTCCTACGACCGGATCAACGAGTATCAGAACATTCCGGTTCCCGAGGTCATCGGACTGATCGTCCGCGAGGCCCTGACCGGAAAATCGGCCCCCGACAATGTGAAGCCGCTGGTGGACATGTGGCGAAACTGGGTGATGGAACGGGCGGGCGACGATATCGACTCCTTGCGCGACAGCGTCGAGAACCAGGCCCGCTTCGCCGATGCCCTGACCAAGTTCATCGGCGATCTGGCCCTTTCCGATGTGCTTGGCGAAGAAGAGGAAGAGTCGGAGTCCAGCGGCGACAGCGAGGAGCAGCAGGCCGAGACCCCCGACGCCGAGGGCATGGAAGAGGATTCCGACTCGATGGAGACCCGGGGCGAACAGACCCTGGATGACAGCGAGGATGGCGAGCGCGGCGAATCGGATGAATCCCTGGAAGACAGCGACGAAGGCATGGGCGACGGCCTTGCGCTTCCGCCCGATGTCCGCTGGGCACCGGACGGACCCCTGGCCAACGAGAAGCCCGGCTACACCGCATTCACCACCCGTCACGACGAGATCGTCGATGCCGCCGATCTTTGCGACGAGCAGGAAATGACACGGCTGCGCGCCCATCTCGACAACCAGCTCGCCAATCTTCAGGGCATGATCTCGCGCCTCGCCAACCGGCTGCAACGCAAGCTGATGGCACAGCAGACGCGCAGCTGGGATTTCGATCTCGATGAAGGGATGCTGGACAGTGCCAGGCTGCACCGGGTGATCACCAATCCCTCGCATCCTCTGACCTTCATGCAGGAAAAGGAGATGGCCTTCCGCGATACGGTGGTCACCCTGCTGATCGACAATTCCGGCTCGATGCGGGGCCGCCCCATCAGCCTCGCGGCCATGAGCGCGGATATTCTGGCCCGCACCCTCGAACGCTGCGCCGTGAAGGTGGAAATTCTCGGCTTCACCACCCGCGCCTGGAAGGGTGGACAGTCCAGAGAAGCGTGGATTGCCGCCGACAAGCCGCCAAGGCCCGGACGCCTGAACGATCTGCGTCATATCATCTACAAATCGGCCGATGCGCCCTGGCGGCGCACCCGCAGGAATCTGGGCCTGATGCTGCGCGAGGGGCTGCTGAAGGAAAACATCGACGGCGAAGCCCTGATGTGGGCCCATAACAGGCTGATCGCCCGGCCCGAGCAGCGGCGCATCCTGATGGTCATCTCCGACGGCGCGCCGGTGGATGATTCCACCCTTTCCGTCAATCCCGGCAATTATCTGGAGTTGCATCTGCGCCAGATCATCGAATGGATCGAAGCCTATTCTCCGGTCGAATTGCTGGCCATCGGCATCGGCCATGACGTGACCCGCTACTACAAGCGGGCGGTGACCATCGTCGATGCGGAACAGCTTGGCGCCACGATGATGGACAAGCTGACAGAACTGTTCGACGAGAACTACACACCGCCTTCGGAATCGCGCCCGTCGCCGCCGCGTCGCCGCTGATCCGGACCGTCATCACAATTCCACCATAATCTGCCTTGTATCCTCCACAATCGGGAAAGGCTCAGGGCGGCTCCTGCCCGTGAGCGCCCCGGGGAGGAGAAATGCGCCATGGCCAGAAAACACAACGGACACCCCACAACCCGTGAGACCATCGAGAAAGGCGCGGGCGGCCCGCGCGGGATGGATCCCCATACCCGGCAGGATGCCATCGACCTGTATAACGCCTATGTGCACGGGACCGAGCCGCGTCGGATCTTTCTGTCGAAGCTGACACGCCTTGCCGGTAGCGCGGCGGCGGCGATGATCATTCTTCCCTGGCTGGAGGGCAGTGGCGCCGAGGCGGCGATCGTTCCTGCGAATGATTCCCGGCTGAGCGCCGCCGACGTGCCTTTTGCCGGGGCCAGCGGCCCCATGTCCGCCTATGTCGTGCGGCCTCGCGCCGCAACGGCGCCGTTGCCCGCGGTGATCGTGATCCATGAAAACCGGGGCCTGACCGACCATATTCGCGACGTCGCCCGACGCCTTGCCCTTGAGGGATTCATCGCTGTCGCCCCCGACATGCTGACCCCGGCTGGCGGCACACCCGCCGATGAGGATGCCGCCCGCGACCGGCTTCAGGCGATGAATGTCGAGGATATCAACAGGGATCTGGTGGCCACGGCCCGGTTCGCCCGCACCCTCGAAGGCAGCACCGGACAGGTCGGATGCGTGGGCTTCTGCTGGGGCGGGCTGCGCGCCAACGAACTGGCGGTGCTGGATCCGGAACTCAAGGCTGCGGTGGCCTATTACGGCGGCCAACCCAAAGAAGGGATCGCCGGGATCAATGCAGCCCTGCTTCTGCACTACGCCGAGAACGATGCGCGGATCAATGCCGGGATCGCCACCTATGAGGCGGCCCTGAACGCCGCCGGAAAGCGCTTCGAGATCCACATCTATCCGGGAACCGAGCACGCCTTCAACAATGACAGCCGACCCGCGCGCTTCAACCGGACGGCCGCGGATCTTGCCTGGAGTCGCACCGTCGCTCATCTGAAACGCCATCTTTCCTGAACCCCTGTGCCAACCGCAGGTGCACGGAAGCCCCACGGAAAACCCATGGCAGGCCAGAGCAAAGGTCCAAGGAAAAGCAACGCCACGGGCGAAGCGGAAGGCTCACGCGAAAACGCCCCCTTGGGATGGGGGCGCGCGGCTCAGGGATGACACTCCGATCAGGATGATCCCCCGATCAGGATCACAACCCTGATCAAGATCACAAGGGGATCAGAGGCAGGCCGTGTGCAGTCGTTGAGGCAGTCCGGTTCAGGCTGTCCGGTTCCGGCCGTTCAGGCCGTGGCGGCAGTCTTCTTCTCGACCTGGCGCTTCAGGCGGCGCAGGGAGGGATCCAGCTTGGTCACCGCCCTGGAAGCAAGAAAGGCATCAAGCCCGCCCGCCTTTTCGATGGTCCTGAGCGCGGCGGTGGAAACCTTGATGCGGATCATGCGGCCGAGCGCATCGCTCATCATCGAGGTTTCCTGGATGTTGGGCAGGAACCGCCGACGGGTCTTGTTGTGAGCATGGCTCACATTGTTTCCGCTGGCCGGTTGCTTGCCGGTGATCTGGCAACGCCGTGACATGGGCTTGATCCGTTGGCTTGAGCCGCAAGCGGCTGAAATCAGTGGGCTGTAAGACGGGCCGGTGGCACGGGGCCAGCGCGGCGAACCGGCTGTTTACCGGCTTTCCGGAAGAACGTCAAGGCCGGATCGGGAAAGCCTCCCTGGCGGATCCGCCCATGCCCCAGACCATGTCCTAGCGGATTCGTCCAAGGGCGCGCGAAAGGAGAACATAGACCTTGCCGATATCCGAGGTGACGAAGGACGACGAGAGAAGATCGCCCGCATCCAGACGCTCGGACTGGGAAAGCAGGCTTTCGAAGCGGTCGATATAGCGATCCACATGGGTCCGGAATTCCGGGCTGGCGCGGTAATGCTCGCGAATCAACGCCTGAGTCTTGCCGGAATCGCCGCCCGAGAGCATGGCGCGCAGGAAGATGCCCTTGTCGCCCTTGATGAACCGCTGCCAGAGCTTCTCGGAAAGCGGGCGATCCATGAGACGGCTGAGATCGACGCCGATCGAGCGCAGTTCCTCCATCACCAGACGTGACGAGCGCAGAAACACATCGCGGCCCGCCTCGAGGGAGTCCACACGGCTTTTCTCGGCCTCCTCTCCTGCCCGTGTCGAGGCCTCGATCAGGGCATGGGTCTGCTCGGAAAAGATGTCCACCACGCGCTGGGCCCGGTGCGAGGCGGCCTCCAGGGCATTGGAGAATTCGCGGGTCTGGCTATCGAAATGCTCATGGATTTCGCCAAGGCGACGCTTCGAATCCTCGGTGGCCAATTCGATATCGCGGGCGCGCTGACGAAACAGGGCGCCAAGCCCGTGCATCTGTTCGGTCACCGTGGCGGAGACCTTGCGGAAGGTCTCCGAATCGCGGGCAAACCCTTCCCTCGCGGAATCCAGCTGCCCCTCTGCCGTCAGCGCCTGAGCACCCAGCGAGCGCGCTTCCTCGGCAAGCCGCGCGCCGGTCTCGCGCAGGCGCTGCTCGGCCTTCGAGGCGGCCTCGCCAAGCGCCCCTTCCTCGCGGCGCAGGGCTTCGCCGATCCTTTCTGCCTGCTCGGCGGCCTCGGCGGCACCCGCCGTCAGGGCCGCCACTTCGCGCTCCGTGGCCTCGGCCAGGGAGCGGGATCGTGCGCTCAGGGTTTCAGCCATGCGGGCAAGCGCCGCCTGCTGCGTTTCCACAACCTCGCGAACGGTCTCGGCACGGTTTTCGGCATCGCGTGAGGCGCCGGTCAGCTTTTCCGCCTGATCCACGAAGGCATCGCCCATGCGGCGCACGCGGCCTGCCACCTGGTCGGAGGATTCGGACAGGGATTTCACCTGATCGTCGAGGATCGCCCGCACCTCCTGCGCACGCTGACGTGCGGTTTCCGTCGCCTGTTCGAGCAACAGGGATCGGGATTCGAGAATCTCGCCAGCCTCGCGCAGCTGCTTCAGAGCCGCCTCGCCGACCGTGGACAGCGCCGCCACCCGGCCATCGAGGCTTTCTGCAAGGCTGGCGATGGCCGTTTCGACACGCGTTGCCGTGCCGGTGACACGCCCCGCGCTTTCTTCCAGGGCCTGACCCGTTGTTTCAAGAAGTTCGACCGCAGCGTTGGTTCCGCTTTCGAGGCGGGTTCCCTCATCGGCAAGGCGGTCGGCAACCACCCCGATCCTTCCCCGCGCCTGCTCCGCCGCCTGCCCAAGCGCCTGGAGATCCTCTCCCAGGGTGCGTGATGTGGCCAACAGGCTGCTGCCAAGGCTTTCCCCTTCCCCTGCCAGGGCCCGGGCCTCGCCGCGCAATGTCCTGATCGATTGTGTGGCGCTTTCCGCCAGCGAATCGCAATCGGCACGGATCGACGAGGCCTGCTCCCGGCACTGATCGAGAAGATCGCACACAAGCGTCCCGAGCCGCGCCTGCTCCGCCTCGAAGGTCGCGGCCTCGGTCTTCATCCGGGCCGCAAGATTGTCCATCCGCTGATCGAACCGACCGGCCAGCCCGTCGATCACGCCGACCTGCTCGGCGACGAGTGTCTTGAGACGCTCCCCGGCGGCATCAAGGGTATTCCCAAGGGCGGCAAGGCCCTCCGCCCGTTCCGCCAGAACCGCACCGAAACCTTCAGCCCGGGACTCCGAATCTTCTGCCGCCCGGATCAGGCCGTTCTTGCCTTCCTCCAGCCGTGCGAGCACCGTGTCCAGACGCTCCATCTGCGCATCGACCGCCTCGGTCACGCGCGCAAGCCTGTCCTCAAGGCTGGCTTCAAGGGTTTCGACGGCAGCGGCGATCCGGGACTCGGCCGCCGCCGCGCTGCCCTCGCTGGCGGCTACCAGGCCCGCGGCATGGCCTTCCAGACGGGACAGGATCGTTGCGACCTTTTCCTCGTCATCCCTGCCCGGCCAGATCATGGCATCAAGACGCTTCAGGACCTGTTCGGCCGCCTCGTTCATCCTCAGACGGGCGGTGATCGCGAGAATCATCAGCCAGAGAAAGGCCAGAGGCGCAAAGACCCCGGCCGCGAAGGCGGCCCCTTCATGGGGCAGGAGAAACCGCAAGGCCTCCCATCCAAGTTCCCGCGAAACATAGGCGGCCGAGGCCCAAAGCCAGGCCACGCTGAGCAGACCCCCTCCGAACAGCCAGAGTTTCCGTTGTCTCCCCATCGCGTCCTGCCGAGCCTCCCCTGACGGCGATTCCGCCCCTTGCGCCGAGAGCCTATCCGTTCCGGGATGATGCGTCCACCGTCTCGCCCGCCTTCCGTTCGCAGGCTAGATCCGAAAGGACGGGATCGCCCCCATCGGAGAGAGCCCGGCCGCACGGCACACGGCCGAAAGGCGCGCCGCATCGACCGTCTCGCCAAAGGCGAGCCCCAGCTCGGCCGCATGAATGCCCGAGGTGACCAGAAGCGAATCGAGGCCGGCATCGCGGGCGCCACGGATATCGGTGGCGAGTGAATCCCCCACCGCCAGGATCCGCCGGGAATCGATCGGGCGCATGAGGTCGAGACAGGCGGCATAGGCCGAAGGGAACGGCTTGCCATACCGGACGACCCGGCCACCCATGGCCTCGAATCGTTCCGCCAGCGCCCCGGCACAGATCAGCCTTCGGCCCGCGCGAATCACCTCGATATCGGGATTGGCGCAAAGCATCGGCATGGCCGCATCACAGGCCCGTTGCAGAAGATCCTCGTAATCGGCAACCTGTTCGCCATCCTGCCAGGGACCGGTATTCAGAAGGAAACTGCCCGCTTGTGGCGTCGAAACGCTTTCAAGGTCGAGGCCATCGAGAAGCCCGCGATCCCGTTCGGGGCCGATCAGCAGGCAGCGCCTGCCAAAGCCTTCGAGCAGCGGATCGGTGCGCCGTTTCAGGGCATGCCAGCTCATCTCTCCCGACGACATGACCGCATGATAGAGCGTGGGAAGAATCCCCATCTCGACCATCGCCTCGCCGACCACCGCCGCGCGGCGCGGCGCATTGGTGAGCATCACCACCCGCTTGTTCAGGCGCAGAAGGGCTTCGAGGGTCTCCACCACCCCGGGATAGGGGGTAAGACCATCATGCACCACGCCCCAGAGATCGAGAATCAGGCCATCATAGCGATCGAGCCACGGGCCGAGACCATCGGAAAGCCTGATCTCGGCAGGGGAAGAAGCATTCATGGGAAGAGCTGTCCGGTTGGGGAAGGCCGGGGCTCTTGTGCCACGCCGGAATCGAAAAGGAAAGTGCCCCTTCGCCGGAGAGCGGAATCTGTATGCGGTGGGGGGCTGTTCGAGGATGTCTCTTCCCGGACGATCCGGCGAGGCAAGGGCCGCGATCAGGCCTCCCGCGACAGGCGAGGCTCGCCGAACAGATAGCCCTGACCGAAATCGATCCGGTAATCCAGAAGTTCCACAAGATCCTGCTCGCTCTCGATCTTTTCCACGATCAGTTCCAGACCGTTCACATCCATGGCCCGCTTGAGCAGTTCCACATCGATGCCCACCACGGTTTCGCCCCCGGGGGCAGGCACGGCGTTCACGCCATCGGTTCCGGATTGCATCCCGCCTTCTTCCGCCCCGGCATCGGCAGGAACGAGCCCGGGCGCAGCACGCGCCCCTTCCCGCCGTTCCAGAAGGGCGGCGGCCTCGATCTTGACATAGCGGAAGCGGCGCCGGGCCAGGGCGGCGAAATCAAGGGTGGCAAGATCGCCCACGCGATCGAGAGAGAAGCGGAAACCGAGGCGGCCCAGCCGCTCGACATAGCTTTCGATATCCGCGCCGCAATCGCGGATATCCTCCTGACGAAACTCGAAGATGAGGTTGGAGGCGAGCTCCCGGTTGGCGGCGAGAAAATCGACGAAATCCGAAAAGAACGCCCGATCTTCCAGCGTGTTACCGGAAATGTTGCAGAAGAAGCCGACATTGTGGCGTCGCGACTGCGCCTTGCGAACAAGCTGAACGCAACGGAACAGGAGCATGTTGTCGATGGCGCCGACCAGCCCGGCCTGCTTGGCGATTTCGAGATAGGTTTCGGGACGGATCACCGCGCCCTCTTCGGTTCGGACACGGGAAAAACATTCGTAGAACCGGATCTTGCGCTGGGGCAGCCCGACGATCGGCTGAAGATGAAGCTCCACCCGATCCTGGCGAAGGGCCTCACGCACAAGGTCGAGGATTTCCCCGGCATCGCGGTTCGCGGCATCGGCCCCCTGTTCCGCCGGGGCTTGAGCGCCTGTACCCTCGCGATTCCGGGAAGTCTCTTCTCCTGCCCCGGCCGCCGGTGCCGTGGTCGAGAGCCGCTGGATCAGGTTCTGAAGCACCCGCACTTCGGAAACCACCCGATCAAGCTCTTCCTGGGCCTTGGTCTCCACATGGCGGGACAGGGTCTCGAAATTGTCGGAAAGTCGGGCAAGGGCCTCCTGAAGGCCGCGTCGTTCGCGAAAGCCGCGGGCGACCTCCCCGCGCAGGGCGGCGATCTCGTCGGCCGTTTCGGCCTGCTGCTCGATACGGGCCAGAACGTCATGCGCGACCATGCCGGCCAGAAAGACCAGCCCGCCAAGCCCGAAGCCCCATTCCCGGCCAAGCCCCGGAAACACGCCGGGCGACACCAGGGCCACCGCAAGCGCCAGAAGCCCGTAGGCCGCAACGATCAATCCATGCCTGAGCACTGCCGACACCACGCCTTTATCCCCTTTTCGCCGGTTTCCCCCGCGCAGGACCGCATCCCTCAAGGATCGGGGCCAAGACCCCGCACACCATCGGAACCCTTGCCACGCAGGCTGCGCGGAAGGTCTTGAAATAGGGTTAACAAATCCTGTCCGGCGGATGCGGATCCTGTGGTGTGGATCCTGTGGTGCGAATCCTGTGGCGCGGATTCTATCGGTGATCAGAGCCCACCGCCTCGGCGATGGTGGTCATGCCCTCGGCGGCAAGCCTTGTGGCAAGCCCGTCGAGGATTTCTTGCACCAGCCCGGGGCCGCGGTAGACGAGACCGGTATACACCGAGACCAGCGAAGC
>JBJHAU010000051.1:0-11624 GCA_050480665.1 Alphaproteobacteria bacterium
GTCGTAGTAGCCGGCAGACAGGACATAGGTGCCGATCAGGATACGGCGCTTCACCTCGGCCCCGAATCCCAGCCCGCGGGTTTCTTCATACATCTCGGCAAGATCGCGCGCCTCGGCCCGGAAGCCATAACGCACCCCGTCGTAGCGGGCAAGGTTGGACGACGCCTCTGCCGGCGCGAGGATGTAATAGACCGGAAGGGCAAAACGGGTATGGGGAAGGCTGATCTGCACCGGCTCCATCCCGGCGTCACGCAGCCAGGCCAGCCCCCGCTCCCACAGCGCATCGATTTCGGGATCCATGCCTTCGGCCCGATACTCGGCGGGAATGCCGATGCGCAATCCCTTCACCCCGCTTTCGAGGGCCTTTTCCCAATCCGGCACATCGCGGGGCGCCGACGTGGAATCGCTGGGATCGAACCCGGCCATATGGCGAAGCAGGATGGCGGCATCGCGCACCGTCCGGGAAATCGGTCCCGCCTGATCGAGCGAGGAGGCAAAGGCGACGATCCCGTAGCGGGAACAGCGGCCATAGGTCGGCTTCAGCCCCACCACCCCGCAGAAGGAGGCAGGCTGACGGATCGAGCCCCCGGTGTCGGTGCCGGTAGCGGCCACCGCCAGATGGGCGGCTACGGCCGCGGCAGACCCGCCGGACGAGCCGCCGGGCACCAGAGGCGGCCCGTCGCCGGCACGGCGCCAGGGATTGATGACCGGCCCGAAATGGCTGGTCACATTCCCCGATCCCATGGCGAATTCATCCAGATTGGTCTTGCCCAGCATCACGGCGCCGGCATCGCGCAGCCTTGCGGTGACGGTAGATTCGTAAGGAGGAACGAAGGTTTCAAGAATCCGCGAGGCGGCCGTGGTGCGCACCCCTTCGGTGCAGAACAGGTCCTTGATCGCAAGGGGGATCCCGTCGAGCGGCAGGGCCTCTCCCGAGCGGCGGCGGCGGTCGGAAGCCTCTGCGGCCGCAAGGGCCTGATCGAAGGTTTCGGTGATATAGGCGTTCAGGCCACGCCCGGCCTCCATGGCGGAGAGATAGGATTCGGTCAGCTCTCTCGACGAGAAGGCACCACGCTCCAGACCATCACGAGCCTCGGCAAGGTCAAGGCCGGTCAGGGAGGTTTCGGTTGAACTTGACCGTTCCCGATCCCCCATCACTCGACAACCCTGGGAACGACGAAAAAGCCATCATGGCGGGCCGGGGCATTGGCCAGAACCTTCTCACGCAGGTTGCCGTCGTTCACCACATCGTCGCGCCAGCGCTGGCCTTGAGCCTGCGGCTGGGCCAGGGGCGCGATGGTTTCGGTCTCCACGCTGTCAAGCTGCTCGATCCAGCCAAGAATCTGGCCGAGCTCCCGGGCGAGGGGAGCAAGCTCCTCTTCGGCGACACGAAGTCGGGCGAGACGGGCGATCCGGGCGACGGTGGCGTTGTCGAGCGACATCTGCTTCAATGATCCCGGTTGGCGCAAAGCCCGGAAGGGCTGGAAACGGCAAAGCCCGGAAGGGCTGGAAACGGCGAAAGCGCCAATATTCAACGCTTTAGGGGATTTCTAGCACCCGCCATGGCCCATCGCAAGCCCCCAGGGCAGGAGCCCGGACACGGTCCCGGCCACCCGGTCCCGCCTTCCCCTTCGCCCTCGCCCTGCGCGCCGGAAGAGCTGATTCCCGCCATTCTTCAGGCCCATGGCAAGGATGCCCGGATCCTCGGCCTCGATCTCGGGCGACGGACCATCGGCCTTGCCCTCTCGGATGTGCGCCGGAGCATGGCCGGGCCGCTGGAAACCATTCGCCGCACCCGCCTTGCCAACGACCTGGAACGAATCCGGACTCTGGTCGTGCGAGAAGGGATCGGCGGGTTCGTTCTGGGCCTGCCCCTAAACATGGATGGAAGCGAAGGACCGCGCTGTCAGGCCACACGCCAGTTCGCGGCCGATCTGGGCCGGGCCGTTCCCCTTCCCCTGACATTCTGGGATGAACGGCTCTCAAGCTTCGAAGCCGATCAGCGGATGCAGGGGGCACGGCTCGGGCCGCATCGCCGCCTCGAACGGATCGACAGGCTGGCCGCACAGGTGATCCTTCAGGATTTTCTCGATCATGTCTCGAGACAAACCTGGAAAGAAGACGAAGAAAGACCGACAGAGCCACGGAACACCGTGTGACAAGGCTCCTTGCCCTCCGCCCGATCCATGCCGGACCTTGCGCTTTCTTCCGCCCGCGCTTATAGCAAGGCTTTGATGACACGCTCCACGCCCCCCGCAGCCCTCTCGCAGCGCCACCTTCTGGGCATCGAGGGGCTGTCTCCTCTCGACATCACCGCGCTTCTCGACGCGGCGGAAGGCTACCTGTCTCCCGGATCCTCCTGCCCCGTCCGCTCCGACAGCCTTCGTGGCCATGGCCTGATCACGGCCTTCTTCGAGGAATCGACGCGCACCCGAACCTCCTTCGAACTGGCCGGCAAGCGTCTTGGCGCCGATGTGGTGAATCTTTCTGTCGCCGCCTCTTCCGTCAGCAAGGGTGAAACCCTGCGCGATACCGTCGCCACGCTGGATTCGATGCATCCGGCCTTCCTTGCGATCCGTCATCCGCACTCGGGCGTGCTGAACGATCTGGTGCCCCGGGTTCGTGCTGCGCTGATCAATGCCGGGGACGGCTGCCACGAACATCCGACCCAGGCCCTGCTCGACGCGCTGACAATCCGCCGCCGCAAGGGCCGCATCGTCGGCCTCACGGTGGCCATCTGCGGCGATATCGCCCATTCCCGCGTCGCCCGTTCCAACATTCTTCTGCTCACCACCCTGGGGGCGAGGGTGCGGGTGATCGGCCCGCCTACCCTGATGCCCGCGGGCATCGACCGCACCGGGGTGGAGATCTTCCACGACATGACCGCCGGACTTGGCGAGTGCGACATCGTGATAATGCTGCGGCTGCAACGGGAACGCATGAATGGCAGCCTGCTGCCCAGCCTTCGTGAATATTTCCGCTTCTTCGGTCTCGATCAGGACAAGCTCGCCCGGGCCCGCAACGATGCCCTGGTGATGCATCCCGGTCCGATCAATCGTGGTGTCGAGATCGCCAGCGCCATCGCCGACGATCCCGCCCGTTCGCTGATCGGCGAACAGGTGGAAACGGGGATTGCCGTCCGGATGGCCTGTCTCGAAGCCCTGGCGGCGGCCCGCCGCGCTTCCGACGCGGGCAAAACGGTGATCGATACGACCGCTGCGGAAAAGAGACCATGACGAACCCAGGCCCCGCCACCCCCCCGTCCCGGCGCCCGCTTCTGCTCGCCAATGCGGTGCTGATCGATCCTGTTGCGGAAACCGAGGCCCCGGGCTCGGTGCTGGTGATGGACGGGCGGATCGCCGCCCTCGGCCGTGGCGATCATGCCGACAGCAAGCCCGACGGAGCCCTGATCATCGATTGCCGGGGGGCCTTCCTTGCGCCGGGAATCGTGGACATGCGGGTGTCGGTCGCCGAGACCCGCCACCATGCCTCGCACCCGAATGCGGAATCCATCGCCTCGGCCGCCGCCGCCGCCATCCGCGGCGGTATCACCAGCATGGCCCTGCTTCCCGATGGTCATCCGCCCATCGATACGCCTGCAATGACAGAAGCGGTGATCGCCTGGGGACGGCAGAACGGACAGGTTCACATATACCCCTATGGCACCCTCACTCTCGGGGCCGAGGGGACTGCCATGAGTGAAATGGGCCTCATGGCCGAGGCCGGGGCCGTCGCCTTCACCGACGGGGCAAGAGCCATCGGCGATGCCCTGCTGATGCGTCGGCTGCTTTCCTATGCCTCGATGCGCAACCTTCTGGTCGTGCAGCACCCGGAAGAGCCCCGGCTTGCAGCCGGGGGCCACGCGACGGAGGGGGAGCTGGCCACCCGCCTCGGCCTTGCGCCGGTTCCATCCATCGCCGAAGCGATGATGATCGAGCGCGACCTGCGGCTTCTGGACCTTACCGGTGGCCGCTATCATGTGGCCCATGTCAGCACCAGGGCGGCTCTGGACGTGCTGCGTGCCGCGAAGCGCCGCGGGCTTTCCGTCACCTGCGATACCGCCCCCCCCTATTTCCTGCTGAACGAGAATGCCATCGGCGCCTATGACACCAAAGCGCGGCTTTCGCCGCCCCTGCGCCATGAAGATGACCGGCTTGCGGTGATCGAGGGACTTCGCGATGGCACGATCGATGCCATTGCCTCCGATCATCGGCCTGTCGATGCCGACATGAAGGCGCTCTCCTTCGCCGAATCTCCACCCGGCGCCTCAGGCCTCGAAACCCTTCTGCAAGCCTCCCTCTGCCTCGTGCATGACGGCACCCTGTCGCTTGCGCAGCTGTTCGCCCGGCTTTCTGCCGGCCCGGCCCGCTTGCTGGGCCTTCCGGGCGGCCGGCTTGAGGTAGGCAGCCCCGCCGATCTGATTCTTTTTGATGTCGGGGCGCCTTCACGGATTCGCGGAGAAACCTTTCATTCCAGGGCAGGCAGCACCCCCTTTGAGGGGATGCCGGTGCAGGGACGTTGCCTCCGAACCTTCCTTGAAGGCACCCCCGTGTACCAGGCGGACAGGTGACATGGATCCCCTGGATTTCCAGCCCATGGCATGGCTTGCCCTGGCGGCGGCGGGCGGCTTCCTCATCGGCAGCATTCCCTTTGCCCTGATCGTGACCCGGCTGGCCGGGCATGGCGACATCCGCAAGATCGGCTCGGGCAATATCGGCGCCACCAACGTGCTGCGAACAGGCAGCCGAGGCCTGGCCGCCCTGACCCTGATTCTCGATGCCGGCAAGGGGGCGCTCGCCGTGCTTGCCGCATCCGCCGTGCTGAGCCGTCCGGCAGACGCGGAACCGTCTCATCTGCCGATGCTGATCGCCGGGGGCTTCGCCATCCTTGGCCATGTCTTCACGCCATGGCTTCGCTTTCGTGGCGGCAAGGGGGTTGCCACCACTTTCGGGGTTCTTCTGGCCGTATTCCCGATGGTGGGGGGGCTGAGCCTGCTTGGCTGGATCGTTACAGCCGGGATCACCCGCAAATCCTCCCTCGCCGCCGCCGCCGCGATGCTGGTGGCGCCGCCAGCCGCGTGGCTTCTGGCCGGGGGGGCCACGGCGATTCTTGCCCTGCTCGCCTCGGGGCTTGTGCTGGTTCGCCATCGCGAGAATTTCCGTCGCCTTCTTGCCGGAAACGAACCCCCCATCGGCGCCGCGAGAGACTGAGATGGCCCTTCACCCCGCCCCGGAATCCGAACGGCTGGCCCGGCTTTGCCTGATCCGTTCGGAAAATGTCGGCCCGGTCACCTTCCGCCAGCTTCTGGCCCATTTCAAAAGCGCCGAAGAGGCGCTGCGCGCCCTGCCCGAACTGGCCCGGCGCGGCGGACGCAGGAAGGCCATCGTCATCGCCTCCCGCGCTTCCGGCGAACGGGAAATGGCCGCCCTTGCGAAAGCGGGAGGACAGATGATCCTTTGGGGCGACCCCGATTACCCCCGACTGCTGGCCACGCTTCCCGATGCCCCTGCTGTCCTTTCCCTGATCGGTCACCCCGGCCTGCTGCGCAATCCGGCCATCGCCATGGTCGGGGCGCGCAACGGCTCTGCCAACGGGATGCGTCTGGCGGAAAGCCTGGCCACGGGCCTGTCCCGGGCGGGGTTCTGCGTCGTTTCCGGCATGGCGCGCGGGATCGATGCGGCGGCGCACAGGGGCGCACTCCGGGCCGACACCCCCCTTCCCGACGCCGCCCGGACGGGATCGGCCGGCGGAACCATCGCGGTGATGGCCGGCGGTGTGGACGTTCTCTACCCTCGCGATAACGCCGCCCTTTTCGAGACCCTCCGAGGTCAGGGGCTGATCCTGTCCGAACAGCCCCTGGGCCTTCGCCCCCAGGCCCGCCATTTTCCAACCCGAAACCGGCTGATCTCCGGCCTTGCCCTGGCCACCGTGGTGGTGGAGGCCACCCTGCGTTCGGGTTCCCTCATCACCGCCCGGCTCGCCGGCGAACAGGGCCGCGAGGTCATGGCCATCCCCGGCAATCCTCTCGATCCCCGGGCGCGCGGAACGAATCGCCTGATCCGCGACGGCGCCCTTCTGGTGGAAAATGCCGATGATGTGATCGAGGGCCTTCCTTCCGGCTATGGCCAGATCCTGTCGGAACCCGATCCCCGGGCCGATACCCTTCCCCTGTTCGGAGATTTTCATCGCGAAGCCGAGACCGGGGCCGTCGAATCCGAGACGACGGAAAGCGATCGGAAAGCCCTTCTGACGGCGCTGGGTGCAGCCCCATCCTCCCTTGACGAGGTGCTGAGACAGAGCGGCGTTCCCGGCCCGAGAGCAAGCCTGATCCTTCTCGAACTCGAGCTTGCCGGTCGGCTGCACCGTCATCCCGGCGGTCAAGTTTCCCTTGCTTTTGAGGATTGAATCGCCCATGTAGGCGGCCGGTTCGGCCCTTTGTCGACGGCCCTGCGCCTGCCCGTTCACGACCGAAGGAGGCCGCCGCGCCCGCCCCGGACAGGAAAGGTCCGGGCTTTGTTCCGCGAGACCGGGAATGTCTTTTCCGGCAACCGCCATCCGGAGTTTTCACCGCACCGGACACGTCCAGACCCGCAAACCCCAGACCCGCAAACCAGAGCCGAACATTTGCCTCCATGAATGTCGTTGTCGTTGAATCGCCCGCCAAGGCCAAGACCATCAACCATTACCTGGGAGACTCGTTCCAGGTTCTTGCGTCCTATGGCCATGTCCGCGACCTGCCGGCCAAGGATGGTTCGGTGCGCCCCGAAGACGGATTTGCCATGAGCTGGTCTCTGGCCGACAAGGCACGCCCGCGAATCGACGCCATTGCCAAGGCTCTGAAAGGGGCGGAAGCGCTCTACCTTGCCACCGACCCGGACCGCGAGGGAGAGGCGATCTCCTGGCACGTGCTAGAGCTGTTGCGCCAGCGCGGCGTTCTCGAGGGGGTCGCTGTCCATCGCGTCGTGTTCAACGAGATCACCCGCAGCGCGGTTCTCGACGCCGTTGCGCACCCGCGCGATCTCGACCAGCCCCTGATCGAGGCCTATCTGGCCCGCAGGGCGCTCGATTATCTGGTGGGCTTTACCCTGTCTCCCGTTCTCTGGCGCAAGGTGCCGGGATCACGCTCGGCCGGGCGCGTTCAGTCGGTGGCCTTGCGCCTCGTGTGCGAACGCGAAGCCGAGATCGAGGTATTTCGTCCGCGCGAATACTGGACGGTCACCGCCGGGCTCGAAACCGGCGAGGGCAAGGCATTCCGTGCAGCCCTGACCCATCTGCACGGGCAGAAGCTCGGCAAGTTCGATCTTGCCGATGCCGAGGCCGCAAAGGGGGCGGCCGATGCACTTCATCAGGCCGGCAGCCTGAATGTTGCAAAGATCGAACGCAAGGAAACCCGGCGCCATCCCCAGCCGCCCTTCATCACATCGACCCTGCAGCAGGAAGCCTCGCGCAAGCTCGGCTTCACCACCCGTCACACCATGCAGGTTGCCCAGCGGCTCTATGAGGGCTTCACCATCAACGGCGAAACCACCGGGCTGATCACCTACATGCGGACCGATTCGGTCAATCTGGCGGCCGAAGCGCTGAACGAGGCCCGCAATGTGATCGGCCGCACCTATGGCGATGCCTATCTGCCGGATGCCCCGCGCCGCTACAAGTCATCGGCGCGCAATGCCCAGGAAGCCCATGAGGCGATCCGGCCGACCCGCCTTGCGCGCCACCCCCGCGAGCTTGTCGGCAGCCTTCAACCCGATGCCTTGCGTCTTTACGAACTGATCTGGAAGCGAACCATCGCCAGCCAGATGGAAAGTGCCCGTCTCGACCAGGTGGCCGTGGATCTCGAGGCCTCCGGCGGGCTCCGCCTTCGGGCCACCGGTTCGCAGATCACCTTCGACGGTTTCCTCGCCCTTTATCAGGAAGGGCGGGACGATCAGGCCGAGGACGACGACCAGGCGCGCATGCTGCCCCCGATGAAGGAGGGCGAGATTCTGGCCCTGACAGGGGTGATCCCGGAACAGCATTTCACCCAGCCGCCCCCACGCTATACCGAGGCATCCCTTGTCAAGAAGCTGGAAGAGCTGGGAATCGGCCGACCGTCCACCTATGCCTCGATTCTTTCGGTGCTTCAGGATCGCAACTACATGCGGCTCGAACAGAAGCGCTTCATTCCCGAAGATCGGGGACGGGTTGTCACCGCCTTCCTGACCTCTTTCTTCCGTCATTACGTGGAGTATGACTTCACCGCTGCACTGGAAGAAAAACTGGATGCCATCTCCGATGGAAAGGCCGACTGGAAGCAGGTTCTGGAGGCGTTCTGGACCGATTTCGCCCGGGCCGTCGAAGACACCAAGGGCCTGACCCTGACCGAGGTGATCGACGCCCTTGACGAGGATCTCGGCGCCCATTTCTTTCCCCAGCGCGAGGGGGAAGGAGATCCTCGCACCTGCCCGGCCTGCACCAGCGGACGCCTTGGCCTGAAGCTTGGCAAATATGGCGCCTTCATCGGCTGTTCCAACTATCCGGAGTGCCGCTACACCGGAAAACTGACCCTTGCCGGGCAGGCCGACGAGGGCGATACCGCCCTCAGCCAGGGGCCGCTCGAACTGGGCACCGACCCGGAAACCGGAGCCGGTATCACGCTTCGCAAGGGGCCCTACGGCCCCTATCTGCAACTGGGCGAGGCGGAAAAGAAGGCCAAGCCGAAACGGGTCTCCCTGCCCAAGGGGATGGATCCCTCCTCGGTCACGCTCGAAACCGCCCTCGGCCTTCTGCGCCTTCCCCGCGAGATCGGCCCCCATCCCGAGGACGGCGCACCAATTCTTGCGGGAATCGGGCGCTTCGGGCCCTATGTCTCCCATGCCGGGGCCTATGCCTCGATTCCCGCCGATGAAGATGTTCTCGGGATCGGACTCAACCGTGCCGTCGACCTTCTGGCCAATGCGAAAACGCGACGTCGGGGTTCGGGCGGCAAGGAAATCGGTGTCCATCCCGAGGATGGCAAGCCCGTGACGCTTCATTCGGGGCGCTATGGTCCCTATCTCAAACATGGGCGGATCAACGCGACCCTGCCAAAAGAGATCGATCCTGACGGGCTCACGCTGGACCAGGCCGTGGCGCTGATCGTGGCGAAGGCCGGAGCGAAAACCGGAACCAAGGGTGCCCGAAGCGCAAAGTCCGCTCCCCGGAAGGCCGGTGCCAGGCCGAAAAAGGCGGGCGCCGGCACCAAAAGCGCCGGGAGCGCCGGCAAGGGAAGCGGCAAGAGTGCCGCAAAAACGGCCGGCAAGGCCAGAACCCGGGCCGGGAGCCGGACGACCCCGGCGTGAAGAGCCCGACGGATCCTCCCGCTGACAACGACAGGCCCAAGGGCGCCCTGCCCGACAGGGAAACGCTTCTTGCCGTCATGAAGGCCGCCGAAGGGCCGGTGACCGTCAGTGCCCTCGCCCGCCACTTCGATCTGAAGGGCAAGGATCGCACCGCCTTGCGGCTGATGCTTCAGACCCTGCGCGATGAAGGCCTGATCGACGAACCGAAACGGCGACGCTTCGACAGCCGTGAACGCCTGCCGCCCACCACCGTTCTGGAAATCACCGGCACCGATGCCGATGGCGAACTTCTTGCCCGCCCCTTGCGCTGGCCAGAAACGCGCCCCGCGCCAGCGATCTTCGTCGCCCCGACGCGGGGCCGATCCAGCAGCCCCGCCGCTGGCGAACGGATCCTCGCACGGCTGAAGACCAACAGCGATGGCTCTTACGATGCCACGATCCTGCGTCACCTTGGGGCGGCGCCCAGCGAGATCCTCGGCATCTATCGCGAAGGGAACGGGCAAAAGATGCTCGAACCGACCGACCGCCGCGCAAGGGAGTCCTACGCCGTGGCTCCGGGACGACACGGAGATGCGGAACCCGGTGATCTTGTGCGCGGCCGGGTTCTGGGCGAACGCCGACACGGGAGTCGTCTTGTCGAAATCGTCGAACGCCTGGGCTCGATCGACAGTCCGGGCGCCATCGGCATGATCGCCCTGCATTCCCAAGGCATTCCCATCCCCTTTCCCGAGGCGGCACTGCATGAGGCGGAACAGGCGCGCCCCCCCGATGCCCGGGGACGCATCGACCTGCAGGCCCTTCCCCTTGTGACCATCGATGATGAGGATGCCCGGGATTTCGACGATGCGGTCCACGCCGAAAGCGATCCCGCCCCCGGCAATCCGGGCGGATTCCGGATCACCGTGGCCATCGCCGATGTCGCCTGGTATGTCCGCCCCGGAAGTGCCCTGGATCGGGAAGCCTGGCGCCGGGGCAATTCGGTCTACCTACCGGATCGCGTCGTGCCGATGCTTCCCGAGGCCCTGTCGAACGATCTGTGTTCCCTGAAGCCCGACCAGCCGCGGGCGGCCCTGGTCGCCCGGATCCGGATCGACGCCGAAGGCCGGCTGATCGACCACGCCTTTTCGCGCGCCCTGATCCGCTCTTCGGCAAGGCTGACCTATCGTGCTGTCCAGACGATCCATGACCATCCGGAAAGCGCAGGCGCGCTCCTGCCCGAGGGAATCACCGCCCGCCAGATCGAGCCTCTTTTCGAGGCTCATGCCGCCCTCGACCGGGACAGGAAGAAGCGGGGAACGCTGGAAATTGATCTGCCGGAACGCAAGGTGACGATCGAGAACGGGCAGATCACCGCCATCGGCACGCGGGATCGTCTGGATTCCCATCGCCTGATCGAAACCTTCATGATCGCCGCCAATGTCGCGGCGGCGGAAACCCTCGAACGCCATAACGCCCCCTGCCTGTACCGGGTTCACGAATCCCCGGATGCGGCAAGGCTTGAAGCCGTTCGCGGTTTCATCGAGAGTTTCGGCCTTCCCTGGCCGCGCGGGCAGGTGCAGCGCGCCAGCCAGCTTGCCGGAGTTCTGGCCAAGGCCTCGGACATGACCGGGGCCGACGTGATCCATGAAACCATCCTGCGCTGCCAGGCCCAGGCCATCTACAGCCCGAAGAACATCGGCCATTTCGGTCTGGCCCTGCGCCGCTACGCCCATTTTACCTCACCGATCCGGCGCTATGCCGATCTTCTGGTGCATCGCGCCCTGATCGCGGCCCTCGATCTTGGAACCGGCGGCCTTCCGTCAGGCGCGGGATCCGGCTTCGAAGCCGCTGGCGAACAGGTTTCGAAGACCGAGAGGCGGGCCCAGATGGCCGAACGCGAGGCGATGGAACGCTATCTTGCCCTCTATCTGAAGGACAGGGTCGGAACCCGTCTGCCCGGGCGCATCACCGGCGTGACCCATTTCGGGCTTTTCGTCCGGTTGAACGAGACCGGCGCCGAAGGCCTTGTCCCGATGAGCCTTCTGGGCGAGGAACGTTTTGACCATGACGAGGCCACCCACGCCCTGATCGGCCGTGTTTCCGGCCGTCGGTTCTCCCTCGGCGATGATGTGGATGCCGAGATCCGCGAATCCGATCCGATCACCGGCGGCATGGTCTTTGCCCTTCATCGCCATCGGCCGATGCAGGGACGCAAGATGCCCGATGGCCCGCATCGGCCCGCATCGCCCATGGGGAAGAAAACACGATTCCCCGGAAAAGGGCGAGGCACGGCGGGGAAAGCCCGGGCCAGATCGGGCCATCGCA
>JBJHAU010000052.1:550-11580 GCA_050480665.1 Alphaproteobacteria bacterium
CTCATCGTTTACGGCGTGGACTACCAGGGTATCTAATCCTGTTTGCTCCCCACGCTTTCGCACCTCAGCGTCAGTATCGGTCCAGAGAGCCGCCTTCGCCACTGGTGTTCTTCCCAATATCTACGAATTTCACCTCTACACTGGGAATTCCACTCTCCTCTCCCGAACTCTAGCCTGTCAGTATCAAGCGCAGTTCCCAGGTTGAGCCCGGGGCTTTCACGCCTAACTTGACAAGCCGCCTACGTGCGCTTTACGCCCAGTAATTCCGAACAACGCTTGCCCCCTCCGTATTACCGCGGCTGCTGGCACGGAGTTAGCCGGGGCTTCTTCTGCGGGTACCGTCATCATCTTCCCCGCTGAAAGAGCTTTACAACCCTAGGGCCTTCATCACTCACGCGGCATGGCTGGATCAGGGTTTCCCCCATTGTCCAATATTCCCCACTGCTGCCTCCCGTAGGAGTCTGGGCCGTGTCTCAGTCCCAGTGTGGCTGATCATCCTCTCAGACCAGCTACGGATCGTAGCCTTGGTAGGCCGTTACCCCACCAACTAGCTAATCCGACGCGGGCCCATCTCTCAGCGATAAATCTTTCCCCCGTAGGGCGTATACGGCATTAGCACCGGTTTCCCGAAGTTATTCCGTACTGAAAGGTAGGTTCCCACGCGTTACTCACCCGTCCGCCACTAAGGCTTCCTCCGAAGAGGGGCCTTCGTTCGACTTGCATGTGTTAGGCCTGCCGCCAGCGTTCGTTCTGAGCCAGGATCAAACTCTCAAGTTGAGTTTGAGCGCCTCACAAACGTATGCATCTAGCATCTAGCTATCTGGATACGCATGAGACGATATGCTTTCAGGCACATCGCCGCCTGCGTATCCCTTCCCATTTACAATGTCAAAGAGCGGGCGGGTACCGGAGCACCTGCTACCGACCGGACCAGCGCCCCGGAGCACCCTGAAAGGGCCACCCCTGGAAACGCAGCAACCGGCCCCCGCGAATTACGGCTCCGCGGGGTCAACGGAGCGCGGTTTATACGCAGCCCCGCCACACCTGTCAAACCCCTTTTTTCACAATCCGGTAAAAAAACCGGACCGGATGGATTCTGCAGCCAGAGGCCATTCCCCGACAACCGGGGGCAGAAGACCCCTGCCCCAACCACCAGGCCGGGACATGAGGGATCGAGGTGTCATGAACAGGATCGACCCAACGCTTTTGCAAAACGCCGGAACACGCAATATAAGATCAGAACACCCTTTTGTCCAGACCCGGATAGGCTCCATGACCAAGGCACACAGGCTCGAAACCTTCAGGCTCCGCCCGCTTTTCCCGACATCGAGGCAAGCCCCCCATCGTGCGGGATCCGGCGCGACCATCGCGGGTCTTGTCGTGGCAAGTCTTGTCCTCGGTGGCATTCTGGGGGGCTGCGCCTCGCGGACCGCGGAAGTTCAGGCCATCCAGTCCGGCGCCGAAGCGGGCGACGAGGATCTGTCCCTCGCCCGGTTCACCGACATTCCGATCCCTTCGGGAACACGGATGGATGTCACCCGCAGCCTGATCCTCGGGGAATCCTCGTCCTGGATCGGCCGGCTGGTCTTCCGGACCGGCACCGCGCCACAGCCGCTGTTCGAATTCTATGCCCGCGAAATGCCCCGCTTCGGCTGGACAGAGGTAACCCGGGCCCGTTCCGATGTCTCGATCCTGAGCTACACCCAGGCCAACAGGGCCGCCACGATTCAGATCGCCCGCACCTCGCTTGGCGGATCCGAGGTCAATGTGACCATGTCGCCCCGTGCCGGCGCCCATGGCATCCTGCCCGCCCCGCCCACCGTCTTCAAAGACCTCGCGGCTCGATGAGTACCCGCCCCGCGCAAGCGGGAATGGATCGCCGCAGCGTCAAGATCCTTGCGCTGATCAGCGTCGGTCATGCCCTCGGCAATTTCTACATTCTCTGCCTGCCGCCGCTGATCCCCTTCTTCCATGAAGAGTTCGGCGTCTCCTACACCGCGCTCGGATTCATGCTGAGCATTCGCGCCTTCGCCAGCGGTACCATGCAGGTGCCCATGGGAATCCTCGTCGATCGGCTCGGCGCGAAGCTCGTCCTGGTGCTGGGGCTGATCCTGATGTCGTCCAGCTTCGGCCTGATCGCGCTTGTACCGGACTACGGCTGGACCCTGCTTCTGACCTGCCTTCTCGGCACCGGAATCGCGACCATGCGTCCGGCCAACTACACCATCATCAACGCCTCGATGCCGCTGTCGTGGATGGGGCGTGCATTCGGGGTGAATGTCTTTTCGGCCCATGCCGGGCGCACCGTTGCCCCGGCCCTGATCATCACCATCGCGGCCCTGTGGGGATGGCGATGGGCCGTCGCCGCCTGTGGCATCTTCGGCCTTCTGCTCACCCTCATCCTGATCAGCCAGTGGCGCCACGTGCGCGACGACACGAAACCTCGTACCGACGGACCGCCGCCCCCCACGGCGCGGGAACAGATCGCCGTGCTGACCTCGCCCGCCATCATCCTGTTCTTCGTCTTCTACACCCTGTCCTCGCTGACGACGAACGGCATCCAGTCCTTCTCCGTCGTGGCCCTGACCCAGCTTCACGCCACCCCCATCACCATCGCCTCCGGAGCCCTGACAGGATACCTGGTCGCCAGCGCCATCGGTGTCCTTCTTGGCGGGTTCGCCGCCGACAAGACCGCGCGTCACGAACGGATGGCGGTGATCGTTCTCGTCCTTTCCGCGATCCTTCTCTTCGCGCTTGGCGGGCTGGCGCTCTCGGTGGCGCTGATCGTCATCGCCATGAGCCTGATCGGCCTTCTTCAGGGTGCGATGCGTCCCGCCCGCGACATGATCGTTCGCGCCATCCTGCCCCGCGCCATCTTCGGCAAGGCCATCGCCACCGTCTCGACCGGCGCGGCGATCGGCGGCTCGGTGGCGCCGATCCTGTTCGGATGGATCATGGATATCGGCCAGGCCCGCTGGGTTTTCTTCATTCTCGGCATCGCCACGCTGCTGATCGCCCTGACCGTCTCCCTGCCGAAGCAGCGGATCGATTTTCCGCCTTCCGGATCCGAAGACGAAGCCTCCACAAGAACCGCAGATCGCCCCCGGAAACCCTGAGAGCAGTCCTGAAAGCAGTCCTGAGGATTGCTCCTTCCGCACCACTCTGATAGAAAAGGCTTCAAGAGAGTCAGCAATGACCGGGGAGGCGCTGAAGGCGGTCTTTCGCCCAGACGGGCAGGGCCCGGATTTCGCCAAACCGGCCTGCAAACGGGTGCCAGGGCCGTTCCCCGGTTCGGGCCATCCGGTTTTCTGTCAGGAGCTGTCTGGTTTCCTGCGCGGGGCCCAATCGCCCACGTAACCCAGTCGCCCACAAACCCAGAGGATCACGCCATGCCCCACGATTCGCACAAGCTCGAATGGACCGAACCGACAGACCTCAAGACCAAATCCGGTTTCGGCGAGTTCAGCAAGCCCAACATGCCCTATGACGACTGGATGGAAGCCCAGAACATCCCGATCTTTCGCGGCATCGGCGTGCGCCGGGTTCAGGATCTGCCGCTGAAGCCCTGGAAGCTGATGGGGGGCAATGCCAGCTTCATCCAGCTTTGGGGCACGGAAAATCTCTGGGGCTCCCATGTCATCGAGGTTCCGGGCGCCGGAGCGCTGAACGCGGTGAAGCACCTTTACGAGCAGCAGTATTTCGTGGTCGAGGGCCGCGGCACGACCGAGGTCTGGGAAGACGGCCGCGAGGATCGCAAGCATGTGTTCGAATGGCAGGCCGGATCCCTGTTCGCGATCCCGATCAATGCCAAATACCGGATCATCAATGCGGCCTCGTCGCCGGCGCTTCTTCTCGGGGGCAACCTTGCGCCGCAGGTGTTCAACCTCTATCACAACGAGGAATTCATCTTCAATTGCCCCTACCCCTTCCGTGATCGCTTCGATCCCGATGATCGCGACTACTACAAGGTGAATGATGAAATCGAGGCCGATCCCGTTCGCGGCCTGGCCATGAAGCGCACCAGCATCATTCCCGATATCGTCAACTGCGAACTGCCGCTCGACAATCGCCGCTCGCCGGGTTACCGCCGGATCGAGCCGCACATGGCACATCAGGATTTCTACCTGTGGATCGGCCAGCATGAAACGGGCCGCTATTCCAAGGCGCATGCCCATGGTTCGGCCGCGGTTCTGATCTGCATCAAGGGCAAGGGCTATACCTACACATGGCCCTCGGAAATCGGCCCGACTCCATGGAAGGACGGAAAGGCCGATCAGGTCATGCGCCAGGATTACGAGCCGGTGGGCATGGTGACCGCGGCGCCGATGAGCGGTGAATGGTTCCATCAGCATTTCGGGGCTTCGGCGGGCCCGCTGCGCCTGACCGCGTGGTTCGGTCCCGTGCATCCGGGCAAGAATTCCCGCGCCGGGGCGCCGGGCACCAAGATCAACGATTATGGCGCCATCGACATCCGCGATGGCGGCACGGCCATCCCCTACGACATGGAAGATCCCTATCTGCGCAAGGAGTTCGAGGAGACCCTGGCCAAGGAAGGCGCCAAGTCGCGTATGGAGCCGGAACTTTACCAGACCCCGAAAGCGGCAGAGTAGGCTCCGGACTCCATGGCTCCACATGATGATGCGCAATTCTCCAATGCCGAGCGTCACCTTCTGGATGAAGACGAGATCACCCTGATCAGTGTCGGCGTCGATATCGGTTCCTCGACGTCGCACCTCGCCTTCTCACGGTTGACGCTCGAGCAGCGCAACACCCGGTATGTCGTCACCAAGCGTGAGCTGGTGCATGAATCGCCGATCTTCTTCACCCCCTATGTTGCCGAAGGCGAAACCATCGATTCCGATGCGCTTCAGGCCTTCATCCAGAAATCCTACGAAGGGGCGGGGCTTACCCATGGCGACATCGATACCGGCGCCCTGATTCTTACCGGTGTTGCCGTTCGCCGTCGCAATGCCCGCGCCATCGGCGAGCTGTTTGCCGCCGATGCCGGGAAGTTCGTTGCCGTCAGTGCCGGAGACGGGCTGGAGGCCACCATGGCGGCGCATGGCTCCGGCGCGGTCGAGCATTCCAAAACGGTCGACGGCGTGGTGCTGAACATCGATATCGGTGGCGGCACCACCAAGTTCGCCCGTTGCCGCGATGGCCATGTGGAACAGGTCACCGCGGTCGAGGGCGGCGCCCGGCTCGTGGTCTGCGGCCCGGATGGAACCATCACCCGCCTGGAACCGACCGGCAAGGCCTATGCGGCAGAGCTGGGCTACGACCTTGCTCTCGGCGCCCGTCTCGGTGAGGCAGAGATCGAGGCCATCGCCGACCGCATGGCGGAACGGATCGTCGAGGCGGCGGGGCTGAACCCGCTTTCCGGCGAAAGCCGCGCGCTGTTGCGGCTTCCGCCCCTTGCCGCGGCGGATGATGTTTCCGCCATCCTGTTCTCGGGTGGGGTCTCGGAATTCGTCTACAACCTTCACGAAGACCGGTTCGGCGATCTCGGCCCTGCGCTTGGCGCCGCCGTGCGGCGACGGGTCGAAAGCTTCGGCAAGGCGATCCAGTCGCCGCGAGCGACCATCCGCGCGACGGTCATCGGCGCCTCGCAATACACCATCCAGGTGTCGGGCAGCACCATCTTCATCGATCCTGAAGATGCCGTGCCGCTGCGCAATGTTCCGGTGATCGCGCCGGAGATGGACCTGACCGCCGAAACCCTCGATCCGGAAGAAATCCGCAAGGCGGTCGAAGCGGCCCTGATCCGCCTTGACCTTGCCGAGGCCGAAGGCGCCGTGGCGGTGGCCTTCCGCTGGGGTGGCTCTGCCACCTTCCGAAGGCTGCATGATTTCTGCACCGGCATCCGCGAGGGAATGCGCGCCTTCACCGCCCGGGATCATCCCATCATCCTGGTGAATGATCAGGATGTCGGCGGTCTGCTCGGCCTGCATCTGACCCGCGAGATGGATTTCGGACAGGCGGTGGTCTCGATCGACGGGATCACCCTCAGCGAGTTCGACTTCATCGACATCGGCGCCCTGATCCCCTCCTCCGGGGCGGTCCCCGTGGTCATCAAGTCGCTGGTCTTTCCCGCCCCATCCTGAAGCGGGCGGCATGACCGGAAACAAATGGCCATAAACAAATGGCCGTAAACAAGAAGGGCGCATCCGAGGATGCGCCCTTTCCCGTCTGCAAGACAGGATCAACGGCCGATCAGCCGCCGCATTCAACCCTGCCGGCGGAGGAACGGTTACCTTCCCACCACAGCTTGCAGGTCATGCCCTCGGCAATGTCGTTGGGCCCCTTCTCGGCCCCGCCGATCAGAACCGTCGTATAGCCACTCTGCGCCCGGCCCTGATAGGTTGCCCCGTCCGTTCCGGTGAACTCGAGACGCCCCCGGTTGTTGCTGACAATGGTGCCCTCGACGATTTCCCAGTCAACCTGACGCGGTTCGGACTGCGGATTGGCCAGGATCGAGGAATACTGGTCGATCAGAGACTGGGGCGTGGCCATGATCTCGGCAACGATGCGAGCCACGGCTTCGCCGTCCCTCGGACTGATGTCGAAATTGAGCTTGGTACCGTCGGCGATATAGCCGGGATCGGCCTGGGCATCCATGAAGGCCTTGCGCAGCATGGCCGTGCGATCGGCGGGAATGCCTGGCGGGCCGGCAAAAGGCCGCGCCAGAAAGAACGCCGATTCCATGACCCGGATCAACTGCCGATCCTCCTCCCTCGTGGCGATCTCGAGAGCCGTCGGCACATCGGGCAGGGTGGGATGGCGATCCATGCCACGGGCAAATTGCAGCAGGGTCACCCGCTTGCTCTGCCAGTCGGGATCCGTGGAATTGAGCGAGGACAATCCCTGGGTCCTGCCATCCATTTCACCGCGCTCGATCGCAAGGCTGATCTGGTTGCCCCCCGGATAGCCATGAATCAGGCGGATGTTCATGCGCAGGGTTTCCTTCAGAACCAGGGGAACATCGAACCCGGTCGAACCGAAGGAGGTGGAACCGAAGGTGACCCATCTGTCGGTGCCGATCAGCTCGCGCACCGAGGTGATCCCGGCCTCACGCCGGACGGTGAACAGATAGGCGTCGTCGGCATAGCTCGCGGTGGTTCCGATCCAGGTGAACTTCAGCGGATCGAAACGGACATTGTCGCCGCTTTCCGTAAGGGCCAGCAGTGGCAGGGTTCGCGAGAAGGTTCCGAACTGGGTGCCATCCGCCGGAGCGGTGTTGAAAAGATGATTCGCGGCCCGAAGGCTTCCCGCCCCGGCCATGTTCTGAACGATCACGTTCGGATTGCCGGGAAGATGCTTGCCAAGATGCCGCCCGAGGGTGCGAGCGTAGAGATCATACCCGCCGCCTGCCGTATATCCGACGACAATGGTGACTGTCTTGCCCCTGTAGAAATCCTCGCCCTTTGCGGCATCCGTAAACGGCGCCGCAAGCAGCATCAAGGCCGGGGCCAGCGCAGCCGCGCCAAGCCCACGGAATATCCGTCGCGTTGTTGTCATCCTCTTCTCCTTGACGAAAAGCCTGCATCAGGGCTCGCGCCCCGATCCGGCCCCTGCGGGCCGCCTGTCATGACCTCAGGCCCTTGTGGGCCATGGGTCTCGCGCCGGATCTTTGTCCGGTTGACAAAACTGTATCAATAATCGAAGCAATGTCCAGCCTGTGCCGCCAGTGCGGCGGGCCGGACCATCCCCGAACCATTCCCGGACCAATCGCCGATCAACGGCCGATCAGCCGGCCTGCCCGAGCGATCCAGCCATGGAAGCGGTCGCGCAGATAGAGCGCGCGCACCAGATCGTTGTGATCATCGGTCCAGACCGGGCCGGGATTTCCGGCCGTGACGATGTCGCGGCCCATGGAAGAGGCAAGCGCCGTCAACAGCCCGCCCCCACGGCCGATCACGACATAGTCGGTCATGCTGAAGCCGGGGGCGCGCGGCCTGTCGGCGACATGCAGGGCGCCAAGCCCCTTCGAGGCGGCGATCCGCTTCAACGGCCCCACCAGATCGACATAGCGGTTGGTAACGTTGAAGATCATCACCCCGCCTTCCGCCAGATGGCGCTCATAGACAGCCATGGCCTCGCGGGTCAGCAGATGCATGGGCACCGAGCCGCTGGAGAAGGCATCCATCAGCAGCAGATCGAAACCGCCATCGGGCGCGGCCTCAAGGGCGAGCCTGCCATCGCCGGCCACCACCGTGACCTTCGCCGCCGATTTGGAGAGATAGGAAAACTCGGATCTGGCAATGGCGATCACCGCCGGATTGATCTCGTAGAAGGTGATGGCATCGCCCTTGCGCCCGAAGGCGGCCATGGTTCCGGCCCCAAGGCCGAGCACCCCGATCCGCCGGGGGCGTTCGGGCAGAAGGGCCATCACCTGCCCGACGCCGGAATCCGGCCCGTAATAGGCAATCGGCATGGTGCGCATCGGCCCGTCCAGATACTGGGCGCCATGCCAGATCACCCCGTCGATCAGGGCACGCCGGGCATGGCCTGTCTGGTCGGGAACCCAGTCGACCGTCATCACCGTGCCGTAGAAATTGCGCACCATTTCCCGCGCTTCGGCGGTCGTTTCGCGGATGTGCTGGCCAAGCAGCAGCGCGGCGGCCAGCGGCACGAGGGCGGCGGCGATCCGCAGGGGCCGGGCTAGGGTGCCGAGAAAGGCAAGGATCAGCGCGCCGAAGGCGACATAGCCAAGACCGAGTTCCCACGGGCCGCGAAACAGGGCCGGGGCCAGCAGGGCCGCCATCAGCCCGCCGCAGGCCCCGCCCAGGGCCAGGACAAGGTAATAGCGTGTCAGCCATGCGGGATGCGGCCTGTCGGCGGCCAGTTCGCCATGCACCGCCATGCAGATGGCAAACAGCCCCCCGGCATAAAGCCCCAGAAGCACGATGTAATCATAGTTGATCCTGTCCGCGCCCAGCCCCCAGGCCCCGGCCAGCGCCGAAACTGCGGCCAGTGGCAGGAACAGCCAGCGCCTGTACCAGCGATCGCTTTCGAAGCACAGCACGAAGCTGAGCAGATAGAGCGACAGGGGCAGGATCCAGAGAAAGGGCACCGACGCCACATCGCGGGTGATGTGGCTGCTTGTCGCCACCAGAAGCAGCGCGCCGGTGGCGGACAGGCCGAACCAGGCGGCAAGGCGACCCCGGCCGGGGGCCGGCACCTTTTGGCGCGCGGCGCTTTCCCTCAACAGCAGGGCGGGGGCGGGGCGGGATTCCTTCAGCCCGGACGCGGGCGAGCCGGCACGCAGGAACCGGCGGAACGCCAGCACCCCCACCCCGAGCACGAACAGGACAAACCCCGCCGACCACCAGAGGATCTGGGTGCTCATGGGCATCAGGGGTTCGATCAGGAACGGGTAGGAGACCAGCGCCACCAGCGCCGCCAGGTTGGAAAGGGAAAACAGCCTGTACACGCGATCTTCCCGTGCCGCGGAAAGTGGCTCCGGCCCCTGCCTTTCCGCCCGTTCGGCGGCCTGTTCGGCATACCAGGCCTGGATCAGGGGCGCGGTGGACGCAAGCAGGAAGAAGGGAAGCCCGATACTGACCAGCAGGATCAGAAGGATCCGCAAGCCCGGCACCGAAACCGAATCCGGCCTGAAGGCGGGATCGACGGCAATCGGCAGGAAGGCCAGCGCCGCCAGCAGCAGCCCTCCATGCAGCAGCGCCTGGGGCCGGGGCGCCAGCCTGCGGGTGACAAGATCGCTATAGGCATAGCCGGCCAGCAGCGCCAGCTGGAAGAAGGCGAGCGAGGTCGCCCAGACCGAGGCGCCGCCCCCGAACCAGGGCAGGATCTGCCGGGCGATCAGGGGTTGCACCAGAAACAGCAGGAACGCGCTCAGGAAGATCACAAGGGCATGAAGCCACATCTCACTTACACCCCCTCTTGTCCTCGACCGTCAGACCGTCAGAGCGTCAGACCCCGGCAGACACGATCCAAGTGACCCTGATTCCGCACGGAACCTGCACGAATCCGGTACGAATCGCACACGAAGCACACACGAACACGATGAGCGGCCATCCCCCTGCCCTGCCCACCGGCCCGTGGCACGGGTTTCAGTGTAGCACAATCCGGGCGGGATTCCGCCCGGCGGCGGGATGGGCCGGGCCATCTCGCCAAGCCGGGGGCGATCTGCTACCGTCCCGCCGCCCCGGTTTGGCGCTCCCCGGCGCACCCTTTCCCGGGCTGGCATTTCCTGCCGTTGCGCCTGCTGCCCTGCGTTTGCCGCCAGTGTTCTTGCCGCCAGTGTTTTTACCGCCCGTGTTCTTTGCCGCTTGCGTTCTTCCCCAGCGTTTGACGAGGCCTGCACCATGTCTGATCCTGCCAGCGAACCGCACTTCATCCTGACCATGACCTGCCCCGACCGCACCGGGATCGTGGCCGCCACCACCGGCTGCCTTGCGGATCAGGGCTGCTTCATCACCGAGGCCTCGCAATTCGCCGATCCCGACAGCCGCCGCTTCTTCAGCCGGATCGTTTTCCGGATCGAGAACGGCCAGAGCGATGAATCGCGCCTGCGCCGGGCCTTCGGCGCGGTGGCGGAACGGTTTTCCATGCAGTATCGCCTGCGCGATGCCGAAGCGCGGCCAAGGGTGCTGATCATGGTGTCGCGGGCCGATCACTGCCTGAACGATCTTCTCTACCGCTATCGGCGCGGCTTTCTGAGGATGGAGATTCCCGCCATTCTTTCGAACCACACCACCCTTGCCCCGCTGGCCGAGGCGCATGGCCTGCCCTTTCACCATCTGCCGGTCGGGGCGGAAAACCGGGCCGAGCAGGAATCCCGCCTGCGGGCGCTGTTTGCCGAAACCGGGGCCGATTACCTGGTGCTGGCGCGCTACATGCAAATTCTCTCCGGCGCCACCTGCGAAGCGCTGCAAGGCCGGGTGATCAACATTCATCATTCCTTCCTGCCCGGCTTCAAGGGGGCGCGGCCGTATCATCAGGCGCATGAACGGGGGGTGAAGCTGATCGGCGCCACCGCCCATTTCGTGACCGAGGATCTGGATGAC
>JBJHAU010000053.1:0-11284 GCA_050480665.1 Alphaproteobacteria bacterium
CTCGGGCTGCCGAGGCCGACGCCATATTCCCGCATGCCCGCGCCACGCCTTCGAACCTGGGCGATCATGTCATGAAGCGGGCTGTCCACCGCGACGATTTCGTCCAGAGATCGTTTCGCCAGCCACGGCTGGCTCGCGCTGAAGAACTGTTCCGCCGCACTGTTCGCACCGGAAATCCTGTTTTCCGGCGAGATGATCAGCACCGGATCGACAAGCGCATTGAGAACCGACTCGAAGAAGCTCTCGCGCGGCGCATCCGGGTTCGCAACGGAGGCCCTTGCCGCAGGAAGGCGCCGCCCGTTCATGCCGGACACCCGACAGGCCCGGGGCCATGAATCCCCCGGGAGGGAACAGCGTCCGGGAAAAACTCCCCAAGGCGCTGCAGAACGGTGTCGGGATTGTCCTCGCGATTGATGCTGTCCCGGAACCGGGCGCCCCCTTCAAGACCGTGCGCATACCAGCCCAGATGCTTGCGCGCCATGCGAAGCCCCCGGACCGAACCATGATGCACCAGCATGTCTTCCACATGCTCACGGGCGATCTGTCCCCGCTCCGCCGGAGAGGGATCATGATCGGCATAGCTGTCGCCGCCCGAGAGCAGACGCGCCACCTGCCCGGGAAACCAGGGGCGGCCGCAGGCCCCGCGCCCGATCATCACGCCATCCGCCCCCGATGCCAGAAGCGCCGCGCGCGCTTCTGGCGCCGTGGTGATATCACCATTGATCACCACCGGGATCGACACGGATTGCTTGACCCTTGCGACAAAGTCCCAATCGGCATGGCCCGTGTAGAACTGGCAGCGGGTTCGACCGTGGACGGTGATCATCCGGATTCCTGCCTCCTCCGCGATCCGCGCGATCCGGGGAGCATTCCGGTTCTCCTCATCCCAGCCGGTGCGAATCTTGACGGTGACGGGAAGATCGACCGCGCGCACGGCGGCAGCGAGAATGCGAGCCACAAGGGATTCGTCACGCATCAGGGCCGAACCGGCCTGCTTGTTGACCACCTTCTTCACGGGGCATCCCATGTTGATGTCGATCATCGCCGCCCCGCGATCGGCGTTCAGGCGTGCCGCCTCGGCAACGATCTCGGGCTCGCAGCCAGCCAGCTGAACGGCCATGGGAAACTCTTCCGGCTCGGTGCCGCTAAGCTTGAGGCTTTCCGCAGTCTCGCGAACCATGGACTGGCTGGCGACCATTTCCGAAACGACCGCGCCCGCCCCCATCCGCTTCACGAGTCGACGAAAGGGCAGATCACTGATTCCCGACATGGGCGCCAGAAACACCGGGCTTTCGAGCCGTACGGATCCGAGATCGATCGCCTTGAGAGAGATGCTCATATTATAGGCAATAATCATATGTGATTAAAGACAAGGCATAGTTGGGGCCATGTCCGTCAGGAAGTCAAGCCGGAAAGAGGCAGAAGGCAGATAAGGCCATCTTCCGCCCGTGCCGGACACCCGATTCATCCCGGCAACAGGGGCGCGAGAAAGGGAAAAAAGGGCGGCTCGGGGGCACCGCCATGACGGCGCAGGACGGCGCAGGGCGTCACGGGACGTCAGGTAACGAGGCTCAGCCGATCAGCACCTGCTGCACGAATCGGACACCGGGATAGGCCAGTGTCAGGGCAAGATAGGCCAGCAGCAGCCAGCGTGCCATGCGTTTGCCGGCAACGCCGCTGATCCGCTCGATCACCAGAAGGCCAAGGATCACGACGAAAGCGAAGAAGGACAGCAGGGTCTTGTGGGTAAAGGGAAGGATGAGATGGCGGGTTCCGGCCTCCCCGTCCATCCCTGCGGCAAGGGACAGCACAACCCCGGTCGCAAGCCCGAGCCCGAGGATCGCGGCCGAGGCCGCCAGAAGACGACGCTGAAGCTCCTCGCCTTCGGCGACCGAAGGCAGACGCTGGCCAAGGGTGGAGGGAACGCGACGCTTCAGGACCTGCTCGCGCAGGATGACCCCGAGTGCGGCCACCGCCGCCAGGGTAAACAGCGCATAGGTAAGCGCCGAGACAGCGATGTGCAGCAACAGGACCGGAGAGGTGTCGTGTTCCTGAATCCCCGCCACCGGCCCGGCGGCGGCGCGCGCCAGGGCAAGGATCGCCAGAAGAAAAAGATAGGCGGCCGCAAGGGGCAGAAGCCTTGCAACAGTCGCGGAAAGGGCAGAAAGCCCGGCAATCATGGCGAGGGTAACGGCAATGGTGACCCACAACACGGCGGCGAGATCGCCTGTCCATCCCCGTACGACTTGCCCCCACGCCAGCGCCGCCGCGCCGGCCAGCGCCACGGCCAGAACCAGCCAGAAACGCCTGTCGCGCGGATCTTCGCCATCCACCGGCTTCGGAACGAGCCCGTGAAGCACGGCAGGAAGCAGGGCGATGAGCGCCGCAAGGCTGAAGAGTGTCATGCTCATGCAGGCCACTATATACATCGGCACCGGTCATGGCGCGTTCTTTCCTGCGGCCGGGAACGGCAGGCCCCGATCCTTGTGGAGGCATGCCCCTGCCAGACTCCGCTTGTGGCTTGGCAGATCCCGCGCCGCCGACTACCTTGCCAGGCTCATGCTTCCATTGGCGGGTGCGCTCGCAGGCCCGGGTGCAGAGCCGGAGCGTTCGAGAAGGAAAGGTTTCGATGTCCCTATGCGCGGCCCTGATCGTTGCCGGAGGAAGCGGCAGCCGCCTGGGCGGCACGACCGGCACGATCGCCCTGCCGAAACAGTATCGCACGCTGGGCGGCCAACCCCTTCTTCGACACACGGTCCGGGCCTTTGCCGAACATCCGCGAATCGGAGCGGTGCGGGTTGTCATCCGTCCCGAGGATCGCGCCCTTCACGATGAAGCCCTCGCGGGACTTGCCGTGCTTGCCCCGGTGGCAGGAGGCCGCAGCCGTCAGGAATCGGTCCGTCTCGGGCTCGAAAGCCTGGTCGACGAGGCACCCTCGACGATCCTGATTCATGATGCCGCCCGCCCCTTCGTAGGGGCCGGGCTGATCGGCCGGGTTCTCGACGCGCTGGAAACCGCGCCGGCGGTCGTGCCTGTCCTTCCGGTCACCGACAGCCTGAAGCGGATCGAAGGGGAAGGCGCCATTGTCGCCGCGGTGGATCGGGCCAACCTGGTTCGGGCTCAAACCCCGCAGGGTTTCGCCTTTGGCGCCATCCTCGAGGCTCATCGTCATTGCGCCGCCCGGGGACAGGGGGATCTGACCGACGATGCCGCCGTTGCGGCCCTGGCCGGATATCCCGTCACCAGCGTGGCAGGCCATGATTCCAACCTCAAGATCACCACGGCAGAGGATCTCGAACGGGCCGAATCGATGCTCGGCGCCACCATAGAGACCCGCACCGGCCACGGATTCGACGTCCACGCCTTCTCCCCGGATCGCCCCGGACCGCTTCGTCTTGGAGGGATCTCCCTGCCGCATCCGCACCGGCTGGATGGCCATTCCGATGCCGATGTGGCGTTGCACGCCCTGGCCGATGCCCTGTTCGGGGTGGCCGCCAGCGGCGATCTCGGAGAGCATTTCCCCCCTTCCGATCCGCGCTGGGCCGATGCGGATTCCGCCCTGTTCCTGCGCCATGCGCTCGGCTGTCTGCGCGATCGGGGAGGCTCGCTCCTGCATGTCGACCTGACAATCATCTGCGAGGCGCCGCGTATCGCCCCACACCGCGAGGCCATGCGACAGGCCATCTCCGGGATTCTGAACCTTGCCATCGAGCGTGTCAGCGTCAAGGCCACCACCACCGAAAGGCTCGGGGCACTGGGGCGTGGCGAGGGAATCGCCGCCCAGGCCCTGGCCACAGCGGCCTTCAGGAGCGGATCATGAACAGGAGCGGATCATGAAACGACCCTCTCCCTCTCCCTCTCCTTCCCCGGCATCCTCTTCGCCCTCCGGGCCCGGGCCACAGGACGCGCAAAGGGAAGGCCTTCCACCGGGGCTGTCGTTCTGGCATCCGGCATCGCTGATCGCGACCTGGTTCGGCACCGGCCTTCTGCCCAAAGCCCCGGGAAGCTGGGGCTCCCTAGCGGCCCTGCCCGTTGCCTGGGTTCTTGTCGATCGCCTGGGCAGCCTTGCCCTGATCGCCGCCGCGCTGCTGCTGTTCGTTCTTGGGCTTTGGGCAACCCACGTCTTTCTTCGCCATTCGCGCAGCAAGGATCCTCAGGCCGTGGTGATCGACGAGGTTTCCGGACAGATGCTTACCCTTGTTCCCGCCGGGCTCGATCCCCTGGGTTTCCTTCTGGGATTTGTCTTCTTCCGGATCTTCGACATCATGAAGCCATGGCCCATCAAGACGATGGAATCCGGCTTTCCGGGCGCATTCGGGGTGATGATCGACGATACCGCCGCCGCCCTCTATGCCTCTGCCTGCCTTGCCGTCTATTACCTGCTTCTGGGACAGCCCGTTGCCTTTCTCTGACATTGCCCTTGTCCATGCCCGAAAGCTGGTGGAATGCGCGACCGCCGAAAGGTTGATCGTGACCACCGCCGAATCCTGTACGGGCGGGTTGCTCGCCGCATGCCTGACCGAGATTCCCGGGGCCAGCACGATCCTTGAACGAGGCTTCATCACCTATGCCAACAGCGCCAAGCAGGAACTTCTGGGCGTTGATGGCGCCCTCCTCGACCGGGTCGGGGCGGTCAGCGAAGAGGTGGCCCTGGCCATGGCCGAAGGCGCCCTGCGAGCCGCCCGCGCCGACCTTGCGGTGGCGGTGACCGGGATCGCCGGGCCCGCAGGCGCCACCGACAGGAAACCGGTCGGTCTGGTGCACATGGCGGCCGCGCGCGACGGTCGGCCCAGCCTGCACCAATGCGCCATCTTCCCGGGAGATCGCCGGCATGTCCGTATGGCTGCCGTGGAATCGGCCCTTGCGCTGCTGCTGCGTCATGTGGACACTGCGAACCCTTCTTCCCGACGGGATGCCATCAACAGGATTCCAGAATGACTCCGGAAACAGCCCCGGCCCCGCGCTACCGGATCACCTTGCGCAATGTGATCGGCATCACCCTGCTCACTGCCCTGATCGTGGTGATCGGCGGGATCATCGTCGTTCAGCTCGATCCGACGATCTCTACACCCGAACGCCCGGTTTCCGACCAGCTGCTCTGGCTCGGCCTGCTGCTCCTGGCCGGGGTGGTTCTGTCCACCGGCTATGTGATCACCACCCGCACCCAGGCCGGCTGGGGGCTGATCGGCCTCAATCCGGCCCATCCGCGCTGGTTCCTGATCGCCGCAGCCACCGCAAGCGCCCTGTTCTTCATCGGCGAGCGACTTGATCATGCCTTCGGTTTCGGCATCATCGCCTTCAGCCGGGATTTCTATGGCCCGAGCGTCGAAACCCAGGTGGGACTTCTGAGCCTGTTCTTCGTCATGGGGGTGGTGCTGCCCGTCGCCATGGAACTGTATTTCCGGGGCGTGCTGCTGACCTATCTTCGTCAGTCCTTCCCCATGGAAGCCTCCGTCGGCCTGACCTCCCTGCTCTTTGCCCTCACCTATTTTCATCCGGACAATCCCGTCAATCTTGTCTACGGGCTGATCCATGGTGTGGCCTTCGCCATTCTCGTCCTGCGATCGGGATCCCTGTGGACATCCGTCGTCGCCTATGGAACGCTGAACCTGCTGCTGCTGGCCAAGGTGGCCTGGGCATGATCGCCTTCCAGGCCGCAAGGTCGTGCGAAAACCTGAAGGGAAACCGGGCCATGCCATGGCCTTGCCGCCTGCCATGGCCCGATCGCCAGGCACGCGACCGCCCCCCGGCGCATCTCTGCTTCCGCCCATGAGCTTCCGATGCTGATCCCCAAGACCCCCGGCAGGATCGTGATGCGATTCTGGGACGGGATGTCGGGCAATCTGCGCGGGGTCGTCTGCGTGCTGACCGGGGCCTTCATCCTGATCGTGATGGCCGCCCTGGTGAAGCATCTGGGCCAGAACCTGCCTGCCTTCCAGGTCCTGTTCATCCGCTTCCTTGTGGGCTTGATCGTCATCACCCCGGTGATGTGGCGCCTGGGGTTCCATACCCTGCGCACCAAGCGTCCCGGCGCCCATGCCATGCGCGGGTTTTTCGGTTTCATGGGCAATCTCTGCTTCTTCCTTGCCCTGATCAACATGTCGATCGCCGATACGGTGACGATCCAGTTCTCCCGCCCCTTGATCATGGTCGGAATTGCCGCATGGATCCTGCGCGAGCAGGTCACCACCACGCGCGGCATGGTTGCCCTGGTCGGCTTTTCCGGAATCGTGATGATCACCCAGCCCTTTGGCGACGGCTTTCAGCCCTGGGCGCTGGTCGCGTTGGGAGGCACCGTGTTCGGCACCCTGGTCGTTCTGACCATCAAGCTTCTGAGCCGCACCGAAGGCACCATGGTGATCATGTTCTACTTTGCCCTGTTCACCACGCTCTATGCGGCGATCCCCGCAGCGTTCGTCTGGCAGACCCCGACCCTGATCGAGCTGATCCTGCTTTTTGTTGCCGGGGTTCTGGGCATCGTCGGCCAGGGGCTGTTCACCCATGGCATCCGCCTTGGCGAAACCAGCTTCGTCATGCCCTTCGATTACATGCGGATCGTCTATTCCTTCCTGCTCGGCTTTCTGTTCTTTGCCGAGGTTCCGGGGATCTGGTCGCTGCTCGGAGCCGGGGTGATCGTCGCGAGCAGCCTCTATCTTGTGCGCACCGAACAGGCCGACAAGGCAAAGAAAACGCCCGCAAGAGACCCCGCAAGGGACGCTGCCAGAAACAAGGACAACGGCTAGTCCTCGGCGGGTAATGAAGCCGTGGCAGACATGCCGATCTGCGCCCTTGCCCTGGCTTCAAAGGCGCGGATCATGCGCCGCGCCGCCTCGTGAAACAGGCTTGACATCATCCGGTTGAGAATCGCCGAACGAAAGGCGAAGGCCACGGAAAATTTCAACCGGGTACCCTCGCCCTCTGGCTGAAAGATCCAGTGATTTTCCATTTCGGCAAGCGGCCCGCGCAGATATTCGACATCGATATGTCCAACACGGCCCGGTTCGGGAGGACTGAGGGTCACGCGCGAGGTGAACCGTTCCCGAAAGGGTCCCTTCCCCACCACAAGATCGGCCTCGACCTGGCCGGGGCGGCGTGCCGTGATCCTTGCCGCAAGACACCAGGGCAGGAAGGACGGGTACTGCTCGATATCGGCCACGAGATCGAAAAGGTCCCGGGGCCGATAGGGCAGATGGCGCGTTTCCTCGAAGCGGTGCAGCATCGGGATCAGTCGGACCCGACCGCCTCGGCCAGCTTGCGGGTTCGGGCGTCGCGCAGTTTCTCGAAATCCTCGGCGGCGAAATAGGAGGATCGCGTAAGAGGCGATGCGGAAACAAGCAGAAACCCCTTGCCGGTGGCCATCCGCCGGTAATCCTCGAACTCGTCAGGCGTCACGAAACGGGCCACCGGTGCATGGCGCGGGGTCGGCTGAAGATACTGACCGATGGTGAGGAAATCGACATCGGCGGCCCGCAGGTCATCCATCACCTGATGCACTTCCTCGCGCGCCTCGCCAAGCCCCACCATGAGACCGGATTTGGTGAACAGGGAGCGATCGAGGCTCTTCGCCCGATCCAGAAGTTTAAGGGAGTTGTAATAGCGCGCACCCGGCCGGATCGAGGGATACAGCCTCGGCACCGTTTCGAGATTGTGGTTGAACACGTCGGGCCGGGCCGCCACCACGGCTTCAAGCGCGTTTGTCTTGCGCCAGAAATCGGGCGTCAACACCTCGATGGTGGTGTCCGGGGCGGATTCGCGCAGACGTTCGATACAGGCCACGAACTGTCCCGCCCCCCCATCGGCCAGATCGTCACGATCGACCGAGGTGATGACCACATGGCTGAGACCAAGCCTCGCCACCGCCTCGGCCAGATGCTCCGGCTCATGGGGATCGACCGCCATGGGTCTGCCGGTCTTGACATTACAGAAGGCACAGGCCCGGGTGCAGGTATCGCCGAGAATCATGACCGTGGCATGTCCCTTCGACCAGCACTGCCCGATGTTGGGACAGGCGGCTTCCTCGCACACGGTATGAAGGTTCAATTCCCGCATCAGCCTGCGGGTCTCTGCATAGGCCGGGGATGTCGGCGCTTTCACCCGGATCCAGTCGGGCTTGGGAATCCTGGGGGTGGCCTTCAGGGGCTCAACCTTGCTCATCGGAACACACCTTCCTGCACCATGGCCGGGCCATCCGATACGGCCGGGCCGGACACGCTAGAGATGGAGAACCCTGCCATAGGCATCAAGCACCGATTCATGCATGGCTTCAGAAATCGTTGGATGGGGAAAGACCGTCTGCATCAGTTCGGCTTCGGTGGTTTCAAGGGTTCTGGCCAGGGCAAAGCCCTGGATCATCTCCGTCACCTCGGCGCCGATCATGTGCGCGCCGAGCAGGGCGCCGGTGGTCGCATCGAACACGGTCTTGACCAGCCCTTCCGGCTCTCCCATGGCCAGAGCCTTGCCGTTACCGATGAAGGGAAAGCGGCCGACACGAACCTCGTGGCCGGCGGCACGGGCCTGGGCCTCTGTCATTCCGACCGAGGCGATCTGCGGCCGGCAGTAGGTGCAACCGGGAATGTTGCCGGGATCGAGAGGATGAACCCCTTGATGGCCCGCAAGATGTTCCACCGCGATCACGCCCTCGTGGCTGGCCTTGTGAGCAAGCCAGGGCGGACCGGCCAGATCGCCGATGGCATAGACGCCCTTCTCCCCGGTCTCGCCGAAACCGTTGACGACCACATGCCCCTTCTCGACCCTGACGCGGGTGCCTTCAAGGCCGAGCGATTCCGTATTGCCGACAATCCCCACCGCCAGGATGACACGGTCGAACGCTTCAATGGAGGGCTTGTTTCCTCCGCTGGTGATCTCCGCCTGCACCTTGCCCTTCGAGGCCCCTTTCGCCGAACCTTTCGCCGCCTTGTCGCCGAACTTCAGCGAGGCAACGCTGGTGCCTGTGCGAAGATCGATTCCGCGGGCCTTGAAGGCCTTGGCCGCCAGGGCGGAAATCTCTTCATCCTCGACGGGCAGGATACGATCCATCACCTCCACCACCGTGACCTTGACGCCAAGATCGGCATAGAAACTGGCGAATTCCATGCCGATGGCACCGGAACCGATCACCAGCAGGGTTTTCGGCAGGGTTTCCGGAACCATGGCTTCCCTGTAGGTGACAATGTGCGTGCCATCCGGGTCCAGCCCCGGCAGGGTGCGGGCTCTGGCCCCTGTGGCGAGGATCACGTTTGTCGCTTCAAAGGTCAGGCCATCGCCATTTCCGGACTCTACCGCGACGCGGCGCTTGCCTCCCCGGGCCAGACCATCCAGCCGCGCCTGGCCTTCGATCACGGTCACCTTGTTCTTCTTCATGAGATGACCGATCCCGCCGGAAAGTTGTCCTGCAACCTTGCGGGAACGCGCCACCAGCGCCTTCAGATCGATTCCCTCAACCCTGGCCTTGATCCCGAAAGTCTCGGCATTCTCGATCATGTGCCGAACCTCGGCCGCGCGCAGGAGCGCCTTGGTCGGAATGCATCCCCAGTTGAGACAGATCCCCCCCAGATGCTCGCGTTCTACCACGGCCACGGACAGGCCAAGCTGGGCGGCGCGAATGGCGGCAACATAGCCGCCGGGGCCGCCACCAATGACAATCAGATCGAAACGGGTTTCGGCCACATGGCCCTCCTTGCGATACGCTGCGCGGCGATACGCTGCGCGATCTCCTGCACGATTCTCTGTGCACTTCTCATCTCGGTGCCGGTCTCTCGGCGATTCCCGACCCTGCGACAGACTGTTTCAGGGCATCCGATCCTTCAGCCTATGTTTCAGCCGATGTTTCAGCCCTGCGTTCCACAACATCGCCCCAGGGCATGGCTGTTCCGCTGCCCCATGCGATGGATCACGGATCCGGTCACAGGATCAACCGGACGGGATGTTCGATCAAGGCCTTGAAGGCACCTAGCCAGCGGGCACCGACCGCGCCATCCACGGCACGATGATCGCAGGACAGGGTTACTGTCATCACGGTGGCCACAGCAAGCGCCCCGTCGCGAACAACGGGGCGCGGCTCGCCGGCGCCCACCGCAAGGATGCAGGCCTGTGGCGGATTGATGATCGCCGAGAATTCGCGAATCCCGAACATCCCCATGTTCGACACGGTAAAGCTGCCGCCCTGATATTCCTCGGGCAGCAGTTTGCCCTGGCGCGCCCGCGCGGCCAGATCCTTCACCTCCAGCGAGATCGCCGCAACCCCCTTGCGATCGGCAGCACGCACGATCGGCGTGATCAACCCGCCGGAATCGGTGGCCACCGCCACCGCGACATCGGCCGAATCGTAATGAATCATCCCCTCATCGGTCCAGGATACATTGGCCTCGGGAACCTGTTTCAGGGCCAGGGCCGATGCGCGGATGATGAAGTCGTTTACCGATAACTTGAGACTGTCATCGATCTCGTTGATTTCCTTGCGCAAGGAAAGCAGGGCATCGAGATGGCAGTCGAGGGTGGCATAGAAATGCGGCACGGTCTGCTTGGATTCGGAAAGCCGGCTTGCAATGATCTGGCGCATTTTGGAATGCGGCACGCTCTGCCCGGAAGCGGGGGGGAAACCCTGCCCCATGCCGGCGTGAAGCCCCCCGCCGACAGCCATCGTCCCGGCGCCGGCCGCGCCTGAAGCGATGGCCCTGTCGATATCCGCCTTGACAATCCGCCCGCGCGGGCCAGACCCCGTGATGCGTTCCAGAGCGATCCCGGACTCGCGCGCAAGGCGGCGGGCAAGGGGCGAGGCCGCAATGCGTCCCTTCTTGCCGGGCCCGGCAGACGCGCCAGAAGCGCCGGCTGGGCCAGGCCCTGGCGCGGTTCGATCCGCCCCTGCGGCGGGGCGAGGCTTTGAGGAGGGGGCATCCGGAACGGGCGCCACTTCGGGCCCTGCATCCTTCGATGCTGTCTCTGCCCTGGCTGGAGCAGCCGGGGCTGCCTGCCCGGCATCGCTTTTGGCCCCGGCAGGCGCCTCAAGGGATTCAAGCGCTGACTGAAGCGCCGATTCATCCTCGCCCTCTTCCAGAAGAACCGCAATCGGCGCATTCACCAAAACACCCTCGGTTCCCGATGCAACAACAATCCGGCCAAGAACACCCTCATCCGTGGCCTCAACCTCCATCGTCGCCTTGTCCGTCTCAATCTCCGCAAGCACATCCCCGGAGCGAACCGAATCCCCCTCGCCCTTCAGCCAGGTGGAAAGCTTCCCCTCCGTCATCGTCGGAGAAAGCGCAGGCATCCGTATCACAATGGCCAT
>JBJHAU010000054.1:0-11193 GCA_050480665.1 Alphaproteobacteria bacterium
CGATCTGCGGCACAAGCACGAAAAGCAGGGCAAGGCCCGCGAACAGGGCAAGAAACGCCATGACACGCATCAGCGATCCCCTTCGGGCATCGGCGCGCTATCCGGGTGGGACAGGGCTTCCGAATGAAACAGAACCAAAGTCACCTCGCGCCCGCGGGCGGTGTTGAAGGCCGTGATACGGCCGGCCTCCACCGCCGTCTTGCCATGCTGCGCCATGGCATCGAGGAAAGGGGGCACGCCTTCGGCATGGATCAGCACGGCGGCATCGTCCGCTGCGGCCAGATGATCGGCGGCTCCCGAAGCAGAGGTGAGCCGTGTTTCGGTCCCGAAGGCGAAGATGATGCTGGGTTCGCGAAACCCCGCCACCGCCATGCGGGTTCCCGGCGCGATCCCGGCATCCTTTGCCAGCGCCTGGGCCGCCGCGCTTGGCCACAGCGGCAGGGCCGGGAAGGAGGCATGAAGCACGGCCGTCATGAAGGGCACCATCAGCAGGGAGAGGGTCATGATCGAGGCACGAAGCCGCCCCGCACCGGCCAGCAGGATCCCGGCGAGGCCCATCGCCAGGGCGAGGGCAAGTCCCGCCCAGGCTCCGGCGGGAATCGCCCAGCCGAACCACCAGGCGGCGCCGGGCACAAGCCCGCCCAGAAGCAGCCCTGCCAGCAGCCAGAGGCCGATCCAGGCCATCCCGGGCAGGCTGCGCATCATGCGGAGAACGGCCTCGCCCTCTCGCACCACGGCCCAGCCGATCAGCAGGGCAAGGGCAGGGTAGAGCGGCAGCACGTAGTGAACAAGCTTGGTCGGCACCAGTTCGAATACGATCCAGGCGGGCAGGGCCCAGGCCAGGGCAAAGCGGGGCAGGGGTTCCTTCCGCCTTCGCCAGGCACAAATCAGGGCAAAGGGCAGGAACAGGACAGCAGGCCAGAAGGTGAAGGGCAGGGCCGCGAGATAAAACCCGGGAGGGGCCCCGTGGGATTCATGGCCGCCGATCAGCTTCGGCAGGAGATCCTCCCGAAAGGCGGCCATGACAAAGCCCTGTTCGCCGCCTGCGGTCAGCAGGAACCAGGGCAGGGCGAGACCAGCGAGGGCTCCAAGGCCGATCCAGGGCCGGAGGCTTCCGCCGAAGGGCGGCCCCAGCCCCTGCCTTCGATCGGCGATGGCGAGGCTTGCCAGGCAGAGCAGGGCGATCATGGGCGCGAGGGGGCCCTTGATCAGGATACCGGCGGCCATGGCCAGCCAGAACAGAAGGGCAAGGGAAAGGGGCACCGGCGCTCCGTCACGCCGGAGGCCATAAGCGGCGAGCAGGGCGCCTTGCATCACGACGATCGTGGCGAGCAACATGGCATCGGTCTTGGCGATCCGTGCCTCAACGCCGAGAAGCAGGCTGGAGCCGAGAGCCATTGCGGCAAGGCCGGCGCCGGAGGCACCAAGACGGGGGCGGGCGGCAAGAAACAGGGCAAGCATGGCCAAAAGTCCACCCAGCACGCTCGGCAAACGGTAGACCCAGGCCTTGCCATCGGCCTCGATGCCCAGAGCGTTCGCGCCATGCAGGCTGGCTGTCTGAAGCCAGTGAATGCCCACCGGCTTCTTGTTGCGGGCCTCGTCGTGAAAGCGGATGGCAATGTAATCGCCGCTTTCCACCATCTGCCGGCTGGCCTGGGCGAAACGGGCCTCGTCGCGGTCGGTCACCGGCAGGCTCCAGAGCCCCGGAACGAACAGGGCCAGGGCAAGCAGGCAAAGCAGCAGGGCAGGGATGGCGGGGCTGGGTGAACCGGGGGCGCGCATTCAGGGACTCGATTCCCCCCGGGAAACGGGGCTGGCGACAAAGGGGCGGGGCGGAGTTTACCAAGAAAGGCCTTGAACAGTCATCCTTCGCTTCGGTAAATACCCGAATACCGTTCAGCCTCTGGCGAGAAACCATGATCCCCACATTTTCCGTCGTCGTGCCCGTCCGGAACGAGGCGGACAATATCCTGTCGCTGGTCGAGGAGATTCACGCGGCCATGTCGGGCCGCTATGCCTTCGAGATCCTCTATGTGGACGATGGATCGACCGACGAAACCCCTTCCCGGCTCAGGGAGGCCGCGCTCCGCTTCCCCATGCTGAAGAGCCTGCGGCACCGTGAAAGCTGCGGCCAGTCCTCGGCCCTGTGGACCGGGGCTCAGGCCGCCCGGGGTCGCTGGATCGTGACCCTCGATGGTGACGGCCAGAACGATCCCGCAGATATTCCTGCCCTGGCCGAGATCGCCCTTGCCGCCGAACGCGATGGCGAGAGCAGGCTTACGCTTGTCGCCGGAATCCGCCGCCGCCGCCATGATACCCTCTCCAAGCGGCTGACCTCGCGGGCGGGCAACGCCATTCGCCGCGCCTGCCTGAAGGATCAGGTGAGCGATACCGGCTGTGGTCTCAAGATCATGCGGCGCGATGCGTTCCTTCGGCTTCCCTTCTTCAACCACATGCATCGCTATTTCGCGGCCCTGCTGCTGCGCGACGGGGGGTGCTTGCGCTGTGTCGATGTCAACCATCGCCCCCGGCAGCACGGCGTGTCCAATTACGGGTTCTTCGACCGGCTCTGGGTGGGAATCTCCGATCTTTTCGGGGTAGCCTGGCTGATCCGCAGGATGACCCATCCGGTGATCGAGCCGGAGGAAGGATCGGTCCCCGGGTCTGCGCCGATCCCTGAATCTTCCGCCCTGCGGCAACCGGGGCAGGAAACATGATCGGCAACAGCCTGCCCCGGCAGGCCGAAGAAGAGCCCATCGATCCCACGGCCGGTGGCCGGCTTTCGGGATTGAGGCCCTATCTGCGCGGCTTCGTGCTGATTGCCAGTCTGATCGCCATCGGCTTCATGGTGCAGGCAACCGGCCTGTTCGGTCTGTTCGACGAGGCCTGGATCGATTCCAGGATTCGCAACCGGCCCATGGGCGGGGTCATGCTGTTTCTCGGGATCGGCTGTGTTTTGACGGCCATCGGCTTTCCCCGTCAGGTGGTCGCGTTTCTCGGCGGCTATGCCTTCGGCTTCGGTCTGGGCACGGCCCTTTCCCTGGTGGCGGCGGTTCTCGGCTGCCTCGCGACCCTGACCTATGCCCGGCTTCTTGGCCGGGAGCTTCTTCTCGCCCGGTTTCCCGAACGCCTCGCCAGGATCGACCGTTTCCTGAGAGCCGATCCCTTCTTCAAGGCGGTGATGATCCGTCTGCTGCCGGTGGGATCCAACGTTCTGGTCAATCTGGCGGCCGGGATTTCCGGAATCCGGGTGTTCCCCTTTGTCGCCGGAAGCGCGCTGGGCTACGTACCGCAAATGGCGATCTTCGCGCTACTGGGCAGCGGCATCCATATCAATCCCGAGATCCGGATCGCTGCATCGGTGGTTCTCTTTGTCCTGTCGGGAATGCTCGGGGCCTATCTGTATTCCCGCTTCCGGGCGACGCGGAGGGAACAGGCCCGGGAACGGGAGCAAACCGGCTCATGACCCGGCCCGTGGTGGTCCTTCTTTCGGGGGGGCTCGATTCGGCGACGGTTCTTGCGCTCGCCCGGAACGAGGGGCATGCGGTGCATGCGCTGAGCTTTGCCTATGGGCAGCGTCACGCCGTCGAACTGGATGCGGCCCGGGCGCTGGCCCGGGACGGGGGGGTGGTGGCGCACAGGATCGTCGATATCGACCTCGCCGCCTTCGGCGGATCCGCCCTCACCGGCGATTTCGAAGTGCCCAAGGGGCGCGACCCGGAAGCCATGGCCCGGGCGATCCCTGTCACCTATGTGCCGGCGCGCAACACCATCTTCCTGTCTCTTGCCCTTGGCTATGCAGAGGTGATCGAGGCGGATACGATCTTCATCGGGGCGAATGCCCGGGACTATTCCGGCTATCCCGACTGCCGTCCGGCCTTCATCGAGGCGTTCGAGTCCCTGGCCAATCTGGCGCTTCGCCGCACTGTCGAGGGAGGGGACCGGATGAAGATCCGCGCCCCCCTGATCGACCTTGGCAAGGATGAGATCATCCGCCTCGGCCTCGATCTTGGCGTGGATTACGGGCGCACCCGAAGCTGCTACGACCCCGATTCCAGGGGCCATGCCTGCGGCCTTTGCGACGCCTGTCTGCTGCGGCTGAAAGGGTTTCAGGCGCTGGGGCTGACCGATCCCGCCCCCTACCGCAACCGGAATTCAGGGGGCGTGCGGGATATGCATGATCACGGTCCGAACGGAGACGGTCTCGCATGAACATCATTCATGGAAGGAACGGTTGGGTCTGGCGCTATCGGGCGACCCTTCTCTATGTCGCGCTGATCGTCGCCGTGAACTGGGGGTTCACGGTGGTTCCTCTGGTGCAGATTCCGGGGGGGGAAATGTGGCCGCCCTTGTCGCTGGTGGTGGGCTTCATCTTCGTCCTTCGCGATTTCGCCCAGCGCGAGATCGGCCATCGCGTGCTGCTGGCCATGCTGGTCGGCGCGGGGCTGTCCTACATCATGGCCAGCCCGGTGGTGGCCGTGGCTTCGGCCGCCGCTTTCCTGCTTTCGGAACTGGCCGACTGGGCGGTCTTCACCATCACCCGGCGGCCCCTTTCGCAGCGGATCCTGATTTCGAGCGCCATCGGCACGCCCGTGGATTCCGCAGTGTTTCTTTACCTGATCGGCCATTTCACCATCACGGGCGTGGTGGTGATGACCCTGAGCAAGATGATCGGTTCGGCCATCGTCTGGTGGATGCTGCGCCGCCGGGAAACGGCTGGCTTCGCCTGAACGCAGGCGTGCGCTCAGCCCGCCCTTTCCGCCCGCAAGAGGCGGCTAGGCTCGCCCGCGATAGGGGGAAACCCCGGGATCGGGAATGAACAGCCCGTCGGGGGGTGTTCCCGTCTGGTACAGCACGTCGATCGGGATTCCTCCCCGGGGATACCAGAAACCGGAAACCCTCAGCCAGCGGGGCGCCAGCACCGCGATCAACCGTTTGGCGATGGTGACCGTGGTCGATTCATGGAAGGCCCCGGCATTGCGCCATGAGGCGAGAAACAGCTTCAGCGACTTGCTTTCGACGCAGAACCGGTCGGGCACGATATCGATCACGATATGGGCGAAATCGGGCTGTCCCGTGATCGGGCAAAGGCAGGTGAATTCCGGGCAGGTCATGCGCACCAGATAGGCGCTGTCGGGATGCGGGTTGGGAAAGGTTTCCAGCACCGCATCCTCCGGCGAGGCAGGCAGGGGGGTAGACCGGCCAAGCTGGCTGAGGCCCGTATCCGCCAAACCTTTCTCAGTGCCTTTCTCGGCGCCCTTCTCGGCATCCCCTGTCGGGCCGACGGCCGCAGCGGGGCCTGCCCCGGTTTCTGTATCGACGCCGGAGGAAGGGTTCGCTTCAAACGCGGTTCGGTGCGGAGGTGCGGATTCGGTCATGGCGGTATTGTAGTCCTGGTCCCGGAACGGCTCAACATCGCCATGGGTTCCGAACGCCGGGGGCGGGTGGGCCCTGACACTGAATCTGGAGCGGTCTAGAGCGGTTCGATATCGCCCTGTTCAAGGCGCGCCTGCCAGAATGCCGCAGCTTCTGCGAAGCGATTCCCGGCGATGGCGTCCCGAAGGGCGTGCATCAGATCCTGATAGAACTGGATGTTGTGGCGGGTCAGAAGCATTCCGGCCAGCATCTCGTCGGCGCGAAACAGATGATGCAGATAGGCCCGGGAATAGCTCGTGCACAGCGGGCAGGAGCATTCCTCGTCCAGCGGGCGCGGATCGCGGGCATGACGTGCATTGCGCAGATTCACCTGTCCCCTGCGCGTGTATCCCCTTGCGGTGCGGCCGGAGCGGGTCGGGATCACGCAATCGAACATGTCGATTCCGCGTGCGACGGCGGCGATCAGGTCGGAAGGCGTTCCGACCCCCATCAGGTAGCGCGGCGCGGCCTGAGGCAGATGCGGGGTTGTCGCTTCGAGGGTGGCGAGCAATCTTTCCTGGCCTTCGCCGACGGCAAGGCCGCCGATGGCATAGCCATCGAAACCGATCGCCGTCAGGGCTTCGGCCGATTCCCGGCGCAGATCGGGATAGATCCCGCCCTGGACGATTCCGAACAGGCCGTAGCCCGGACGGGGATGAAAGGCGGCGCGGCTGCGTTCTGCCCAGCGCATGGAAAGGCGCATGGAACGGGCCGCGGTGTCTTCCGTGGCCGGATAGCCGGTGCATTCATCGAGAACCATGGTGATGTCCGCATCGAGCTGGTGCTGGATCGCCACCGAGCGTTCCGGGGTCAGCTCGTGGCGGCTGCCGTCGATATGCGACCGGAAGGTGACCCCGGTTTCATCCAGCGTGCGAAGCCCGGACAGGGACATGACCTGGAATCCACCCGAATCGGTCAGGATCGGCCCCGGCCAGTTCATGAACCGGTGCAGCCCCCCCAGCGCGGCGATGGTCTCGGCCCCGGGGCGCAGCATCAGGTGATAGGTGTTGGCGAGGATCATCTCGGCCCCGGCCGCCCGCACCTCTTCGGGATGCAGGGCCTTGACCGTCGCCTGGGTTCCCACCGGCATGAAAACCGGGGTTTCGACCGTGCCATGGGCGGTTTCGAGACGGCCGCGCCGTGCGTTTCCGGATTGGCCCAGAAGGGTGAAGCGAAGAGGGCCGTTCACGGCCGGGTGATCCGCGCATCGGCGGCCGGATGGATCAGGCAGGCATCGCCATAGGAATAGAAGCGATAGCGTTGCGCGATGGCGTGACGATAGGCGTCCTTCATGCGATCCAGACCGGCCAGGGCCGAGACCATCATGAACAGGGTGGAGCGCGGCAGATGAAAATTGGTGAGCAGAAGATCGACCGCCCGAAACCGGTAGCCGGGCGCAATGAAGATGGCGGTATCCCCTTCGAATGGATGCAGGATCCCCTGCGCGTCGGCGGCGGTTTCCAGAAGGCGGGCGACGGTGGTGCCGATGGCCACCACCCGCCCGCCCCGGGCGCGGCGGCGGTTGATCAGGGCGGCGGTGAAGCCGTCGATCTGGCCGTATTCGGCATGCATCTTGTGGCCGGCGACGGTCTCGGATTTCACCGGAAGGAAGGTTCCGGCCCCGACATGAAGGGTGATCGTGGCGCGTTCCACACCCTTGGCGAGGATTCGCCGCAGAAGCGGCTCGGTGAAATGGAATCCTGCAGTGGGGGCGGCCACGGCGCCGGGGCGGTCGGCGAACATGGTCTGATAGTCCTGGCGATCCTGATCGTCTGGCCCTTGTGTCCGGGCGATATAGGGGGGCAGCGGCATGGTGCCGATCCCCTCCAGCGCCTCCAGAAGCTGGGATTCGCGCAGGGCGAAGCTCAGGATCACCTCTCCGCCCTCGCCCCTTTCCTCGACATCGGCGGCCAGCCCGTGGGAAAAGGTGATGATGTCCCCCGCCCTCAGCTTGCGCGCCCCGCGGGCGAAGGCGTGCCAGCGGCCCTGGCCCAGCGCCCGGTGCAGGGTGATCTCTACCTTGGCTTCGCCTCTCAGGCCGTAAAGCCTTGCGGGAATCACCCGGGTATCGTTGACCACGAGGATGTCGCCCGGCGCGAGGCAGTCGGGAAGATCGGCGATCCTCCGGTCGACCATCGAGGCCGGGGTGATCTCCAGAAGGCGGGCGGATTCGCGATCGGCCAGCGGCCGGTCGGCGATCAGCTCTTTCGGCAGGGTGAAATCGAACGCATCGACATTCATGTCCGGATCATTCATGGCCGCAACTTTCGCTATCCTGCCCCTGTGCCGTTCCCAGGGCCCATTCCCCTTGCACTCCGGAATCGGTTTCGTGGTCCCGGTGCCGTTCGGCCAGGGCATGAAAAGCGTCGGCAGGCAGCAGCCTGGACAGCGCCCAGACGGCCATGCCCCGGACCAGGGGAGAGGGATCGCCAAGACATCTTTCCGCTTCGGGAACGAGGTCGGGCTTGCCGGAATTGCCGATGGCGATCAGCACATTGCGCAGGAAACGGTCGCGCCCCGTCCGCTTGATGGGCGAGCCGGAGAAGATCTGACGGAACCCGGCATCGTCGAGGCGGGCGAGATCGGCGAGCCTCGGCGCGGTCAGTTCGATCCGGGGCAGGAGCTGGATTTCGCGGGCGCTGTGCGCATATTTGTTCCACGGGCATACGGCCAGGCAGTCGTCGCAACCATAGATCCGGTTGCCGATCAGCGGGCGAAGCGCGGGGTCGATCGTGCCCTTGTGCTCGATCGTCAGATAGGAAATGCAGCGGCGGGCGATCATCTCTCCCGGCCGGGGCAGGGCCCCGGTCGGGCAGATGTCGAGACAGGCCGTACACTGGCCGCAATGATCGGATTCGGGCGCATCGGGCGGCAGCGCGAGGGTGGTGAAGATCTCCCCGAGCAGCAGCCAGGATCCATGCTCCCGCGAGACCAGATTGGTATGCTTGCCCTGCCAGCCGATCCCCGCCGTCTGGGCCACGGGCTTTTCCATGACCGGGGCGGTATCGACAAACACCTTCACCTCGGCCCCGCTGCGATGGTGGATCTGTTGCGCCAGCCGTTTCAGGCGTCCCTTGACAAGATCGTGATAGTCGCGCCCGCGCGCATAACGGGCGATGACCCCATGGCCCTTCCGGAACAGATCGGCCAGCGGATCGGCAGGGCGGCCGCGACCTTCCCTGCCGCCGGCCACGGCGCCATAATTCATGCCCAGCGAGATCAGGGTTCTTGCCTCGGGCCAGAGGCCGTTGGGGGCGGCCCGAAAGGCCTGCCGTTCGGCCATCCAGCCCATATCCCCGTGGCGGCCGTTACGGGTGAAGGCAGCGAGGGCCTCACGACCATCGGGAACATCCCCGGCCCGGGCAAAGCCTACCGCATCGAAGCCGATCCGCTGCGCGGCCTCGCGAATCCATGTGCGCAGGGTCTCGGCCTCGTCCTGGTTCTGGGGGACACCGCGAGGAAGGCCACGGGGAAGGGGCCGGCGAAGGGCGCGGCGGCCGGCAGGCTTGCACGGGGGCGTGTGCATTCCTGACATCAGCGTGGACGAGGGCGGGTTCGCAACCATGGCTGTTTCCTAGAACGTCGCAGAGTCCTCTGCAACAGGAAGCCGATGCAACGAGATGCAGAAGCCTCCCCTCGCGCGTCGGGGCATGGGGCGTGTGGAGCATGGACAATCCAGCCATTCCGGTTAGAATAGATTGGAAACTAAGGAAAGGGCGTGGCCCGATGGCGGAATCACTCGAGCTTGTCCCGGAAGCGCGCAAGGCGCTGAAGACGGCCGGGGATGGCGGTGTCGTCGTCTTCGATTCCAGCCGCAGCGTGGGCTATCTGCTGCGCGATACCTATCGCGCCTTCACCCGGGCGCTCCAGTTGCGGATCGCCCCGTATGGGGTGACCATCGGCCAATGGTATTTCCTGCGTGTGCTGTGGGATGAGGATGGGCTGACCCAGCGCGAACTGAGCCAGCGTGTCGGCATGATGGAACCCACCACTGTCACCGCGCTCAACGGCATGGAGAAGAAGGGGCTGGTGCGGCGGATGCGCAACGCGGACGACAAGCGCAAGGTCAACGTGTTCCTGACAGAAAAGGGCCGCGACCTGCGCAACACCCTTTTGCCTCATGCCATCGATCTCAATGTGCGGGCCGTGGCCGGCATCTCGATCGAAGAGGTGGAAACCCTGCGCCGGACCCTCGGTGCGATGAAGCAGAACATGCTGGCCCTGGCCGATTAGGGGCCATGGTCGGAGACGGGAAGCGGAGGAACAGTTTCATGCGGATCGAACCACTTCCGGGCGGGTTTGTCGCCGAGGCAAGCGGGGTGGATCTCTCCCAGCCGATCAGCGAAGAAACGGCCGGAAGGCTACGCGAGGCCTTTGCCCGGCACCTGATCCTGCTGCTTCGCAACCAGGAGGGCCTTGAGGCAGAGGATCAGCTGCGCTTCTGTTCCCTGTTCGGCGCCATCGGACAGCGTTCCCGCCCCGCGGAAAGCCGGCGCGAGGGCGGCGATGCCCCGGCCGAGGTGATGTTCGTCTCGAACCGCAAGCAGGATGGCCGCTTCATCGGTTCCCTGCCCGAAGGCGAGATGGAGTTTCACATCGACCAGTGCTACGTGGAAAGCCCGGCCCGGGCCACCTGTCTGTTTGCCCTTGTCGTGCCGAAAACCGGGGGCGATACCCTGTTTATCGATCTGACCCGGGCCTATGCAACATTGCCGGACGATCTTCGCCGGATCGTCGATCACCACAAGGCTCTCAATGTCTTTTCCTATGATTCCACCTCGAAGGATGCGGTGGCCCGATCGGCGGATGCCCGCTCCTTCGCCCAGCCCATGGTGGTTCGCCATCCGGAGAGCGGCGTTCCGGCGCTCTATGTCAACCGGCTGATGACAACGGAGATCATCGGCCTCGATCCGCAGGAAAGCCGGGATTGTCTCGATCGGCTGATCACCCATGCCGAACAGCCGCAATTCATGTATCGCCACCGCTGGCGGGTCGGCGATCTTCTGCTCTGGGACAATCTCTGCACCATGCATGCGCGCACCGACTTCGACCCGGCCGAAGAGCGCCATCTGCGCCGCTTCACCCTTGCCGGCGCCCCGCTTGTCGCGGCCTGACCGGGGTGGGTCTTCCCCGGCGCCTTTCCTGATCCTGTTTCCCTGCCGTGCCTCCGAACCCTCCCGGGATCGGGGGCAACTTCTGATAACCCCTTGCATAAAGGTTTTCTTATGGCCGAGATTTCCGCAACCCGCCCCAGCCTTGATCTGACCGATCGTGTCGTCATCGTCACGGGAGGAGCCACCGGGATCGGCAAGGTCTATTCCACCCGGCTTGCCGAAGCCGGCGCGCGGGTGGTGATTGCCGATATTGTCGATGATGCGAATCAGGCGCTCGCCGAATCGCTTCGTGCCGCCGGGCACAGGGTGATCGCCAAAACCACCGATGTGGCCGATCCCGAAAAGACGGAAGCGATGGCCCAGGCGGCGCTGAACGAATGGGGGCGGATCGATGGCCTGGTGAACAACGCCTCGCTCATGTCCGTTCTGGGGCGAAAGCCATGGACCGACATTCCTCCCGAGGAATGGGATCGCGTGATGCAGGTCAACACCAAGGGCGTCTTCCTGTGTTGCCGGGCCGTCTATCCCGCCATGAAGGCGCAAGGAGGCGGCAAGATCGTGAATATTGCCTCGTCGCGTGTCTTCGAAGGCGGCAAGTGGCGGCTGCATTATTCCGCATCCAAGGGGGCCGTCTGGGTTCTGGCCCGTGCCCTTGCCCGTGAAG
>JBJHAU010000055.1:0-11151 GCA_050480665.1 Alphaproteobacteria bacterium
GTCAGCTGCAATCCTCCCGATCGCATCCGCATGGACACCGTCGGCCCGCCCTTCTTCAACGTGGAGTGCCGGATCGCCGAGGATGGTGAAATCCTGCTTCGTGGCGCACAGATCATGCAGGGCTACTGGAACCAGCCGGCGCTGACCGCCGAAACCGTGCGGGATGGCTGGCTGCATACCGGCGACATCGGCAGGATCGATGAAGACGGCTATTTGCGGATCACCGACCGGAAGAAGGACATCATCGTCAATTCCGGGGGCGACAACATCGCCCCCCAGAGGGTGGAAGGGCTGCTGACCCTGCATCCCGATATTGCCCAGGCGATGGTCTATGGCGACCGGAGGCCCCATCTGGTGGCGGTGCTGGTGCCCGAGGACTCCATCCCTCCGGAACAGGCGAGAGCACGCATCGCGGCGGCGGTGGAGAGCGTCAACCAGAGCCTTTCGCCGATCGAGAAGGTTCGCCGCCACATTCTTGCCGATGCTCCCTTCACCATCGAGAACGGCCAGATGACGCCCACACTCAAGATCAGGCGCCACATCGTCCGCGAATGCTATCGGGACAGGCTCGAAGCCCTCTATCGCTGAAGCCTTCCCCCGAACGAAACGCCGAAAGGCCTGCCGCAGGGCGCGCCAAAGGGCCTAGAGCCCGTGATAGGCCTTGAACCAGGCCACGAAGCGGGGGATTCCGGTCTCGATGCCGATCTTCGGGGAAAACCCCACCGCAGCACGGATGGCGCCGATATCGGCATAGGTTTCCTTCACATCACCCGGCTGCATGGGAGCCATGTCCAGCCTGGCAGGCCTGCCGACCGCCTTCTCGATCACCTTGATGAACGCCAGAAGGGGTTCGGCCCGGTTGTTGCCGATGTTGAAGACCCGGTGCGGCGCGGGCGGCATGGCTTTCGATGCGGCTCCGGACGGCTCCGCCTGTTCCGCCTGCTCCGCTGATGGCGGCGGCTGGTCGAGCACCCGGATCACCCCGTCCACGATATCGTCGATATGGGTGAAGTCGCGTTTCATGTCGCCATGGTTGAACACGCGGATCGCCTCGCCCGCGAAGATCGCCCGGGTGAAGCTCCAATAGGCCATGTCCGGCCGCCCCCAGGGTCCATAGACGGTGAAGAAGCGCAGCCCCGTGGCCGGGAAGCGGAAGAGATGGCAATAGGTATGGCTCATCAGCTCGTCGGCCTTCTTGGTGGCCGCATAAAGCGAGACCGGATGATCCACCGGATCCGTTTCCGCGAAGGGAAGTTTCGCGTTCCCGCCATAGACCGATGACGACGAGGCATAGACCAGATGCCGCAATCCGGGCCGGTGGCGCGCGAGTTCGAGAATGTTCAGATGGCCGCGCAGATTGGCATCGACATAGGCATGGGGATTGTCGAGCGAGTAGCGAACCCCGGCCTGCGCCGCAAGGTGCACGATCCTGTCCGCATCCTTCAGGGATGGCGCCAGGGCCGCCAGCGCTCCCTCGTCGGCCAGATCGACCTCATGGAAGGAAAACAGGGGATTCTGTCTCAGGCGCTCAAGCCGTGCGCGTTTCAGAGCGACATCGTAATAGGGGGAGAGATTGTCGAGACCGATCACCGTCTCGCCCCGCTCAAGCAGGGCGGAGGCCACATGATAGCCGATAAATCCCGCAGCGCCTGTGACCACCACGCTCATCGTCCTGCCCGCTCCTTTGCCTTGTCCGGAAGCCATGTGCGACATCCATACTCCAAACATGGTGAAAAAGCATCCTTGCGGCACGAGAGCGCAAGGGTCATGGTCTGCCCCATCCCCATTGCCCGGAACGATCCCCGGCGCTAGGAACGGGGCAGGAGAACCGACCGATCATGGCCTCACGCGCCTTCACCCTCGAAGATCGCTACGCCCCGGAGAGCCGCCGCCTGTTCCTGACCGGCCCGGAAACCCTGACCCGCGCCCTTCTGTCCCGGGCCTGGCTGGATCGGCGCGAGGGCCGCAGGACCGGCGGCCTGGTTTCCGGCTATCGCGGTTCGCCACTCGGCAGTTTCGACCAGACCCTTGCACGAGCCCAAACGGCCCTGACAGAGGCGGGAATCCACGTGCAGCCGGGGCTGAACGAGGAGCTGGCCGCAACCCAGCTCTGGGGCAGCCAGCAGCTTGGCCTGTTTCCGCAAGCCCGTGTCGATGGCGTCTTCGGCCTGTGGTACGGCAAGGGCCCGGGGGTTGATCGCGCGGGCGATGCTCTCAAACATGCGAATCTGGCCGGTACGTCGCCCCTGGGCGGCGTGCTCGCCGTTGCCGGGGATGATCATGGCGCGGTGTCCTCGACCACGGCCCATCAGAGCGAATTCGCCTTCATTGATGCGCAGATCCCGATTCTGGCCCCGGCCGATCTTCAGGATGTTTTCGATTTCGGCGTCGCCGGGCTCGATGCCTCCCGCCACGCAGGATGCTGGTTCGCCCTGGTCTGCCCCGCAGAGATCATCGAGCGCGCGGAAACGGTGGATGCCGGGCTCGACAGGCTGGCCGGGCACGCACAGCCCTCCTTTCCGCAACCCGGCGACCTTCACATCCGCTGGCCGGATCGCGCCCTCGATCAGGCCCGGCGCCTGACAGGGCCGAGGCTCGACGCAGCGCGAGCCTTCATCCGCGCCCGTGCGCTGGACCGCATCCTTGATCCCGCCCGGGACCGGGGTGCCCCCGCCGCAAGGATCGGGCTGGTGGCTTCCGGAAAGGCCTGGGGAGACCTTGCCGAGGCCCTGGCCATGCTGGGCCTTGATGCCGCCGCGCAGGCCAGAGCAGGCCTTCGCCTGTTCAAGCCGGCCTGCGTCTGGCCGCTGGATCGCGAGACCGTTCGCACATTTGCCGAAGGGCTTGAGGAAATCCTTGTCGTCGAGGAAATGCGCCCGCTGGTCGAGCCGCAATTCCGCGATCTTCTCTACGACCTGCCCGGCCCGAGACCGATGATCACAGGCAAGGCCGATGCCGCAGGGGAGCCCCTGATCCCTCCTGTCGGGATCATCGGACCGACCCTTGTCGCCCGGGCCCTTGCGCAAAGGCTTGCCGCCCGCGGGATCGCCATCCCCGCACCCCTGGCCTCACCCGCCGATCCCGGCAAGGTCCTCACGGCGAAACGCCCCACGCTTCGACGCCTGCCTCATTTCTGTCCCGGATGTCCTCATAGTCGTTCGACCCGGCTTCCCGAAGGCGCCCAGGGACTTGCCGGGATCGGCTGCCATACCATGGCGTTGTGGAACGATCCGCAGACGCGAACCCTGACCCAGATGGGCGGGGAAGGCGCCACCTGGATCGGCCGTGCGCCCTTCACCCTGGAAGCGGACGAACAGGGCGGGGATGGCAGCGGGGCTGGCGGCGGAGCCGGGCATGTGTTCGTGAACATGGGCGATGGAACCTTTGCCCATTCCGGCAGTCTCGCGATCCGGGCCGCCATTGCCGCCCGGATCACCGTCACCTTCAAGATTCTTGTCAACGATGCCGTGGCCATGACCGGAGGCCAGAGGGTGGATGGCGGCATGAGCGTCCCGGCGATGGCGCGCGCCCTTGCCGCCGAAGGCGTGTCCGCCCTTCGTGTCGTTGCCGAAGATCCTGCCGCCTACCCGTCGAACGATCCCTTTCCCCCGGGCGTCGCCCCCGTCGGCCGCGAGCGGTTCGCGGCCGTGCAGAAGGATCTTGCGGAAACCCGGGGGGTATCGGTGCTGATCTTCGATCAGGCCTGTGCGGCAGAGAAGAGACGGCGGCGCAAGCGGGGAACCCTGGCCGCGCCGGAACGCTACGTGGTCATCAACGAACGGGTCTGCGAAGGCTGTGGCGACTGCCAGCTTCGTTCCAACTGTCTGGCCGTGGTGCCGGTTCAGACCCCGTTGGGCGACAAGCGGCAGATCGAGACCGCCGCCTGCAATGCCGATGAAAGCTGCCTTGAGGGATTCTGCCCGGCCATGGTCACCATCGAGGGGGGCCGTCCGCGCGCGGCCGCCAGACCGACGCTCCCATCCCTTCCCGCCCCTGCCGAAACGCTTCCCGATCCCGCCATGGCCGAGCGCCCTCAAGGGGCTTCCCTGCGCATGGTGATCGCGGGAATTGGCGGCACCGGGGTGGTGACCCTTGCCCATGTGCTTGGCCAGGCCGCCACTTTCGATGGCCAAATGGCCACGGTTCTGGATCAGACCGGCCTTGCCCAGAAGGGAGGCGCCGTGGCCTGTCATGTCACCCTCGCTGGCGACAGGACGAAATCCGCTTCCCGGAACGGGGGATACCCTGTCAGGGGAATAACGGCCCGGATTCCCGATGGGCAGGCCGATCTGCTGATCGCCTGCGACGTTGTCGCGGCGGCCGATCCCGAACGCCTTGCCCTGCTTGCCCGGGGCCGCAGCCGGGTGGTGGCCAATACCACCCGCGTCCAGACCGCACGGGAACTGAAGGCGCAAGGCCCGCGCGCCACGGACGAGAAATCACCGACCCTGGCCTGCCTTGAGGCCCTCGAACAGGCCACGGGGGCCGATGCCATGATCCTCGCCGAGGCGGATCCCCTTTCCCGTGCCCTGACCGGTGAACCCCTGACCGCGAACATGCTTCTTCTTGGTCTTGCCTGGCAGCGGGGGCTGGTGCCGCTGGCCGCCGACGCGATCCACCGGGCGATTCTTCTGAATGGCGCTTTGGTGGACGCCAACCGGGCGGCCTTCGACTGGGGGCGCTGGCTTGCCTGCGACCGCGACCGGGTTCTCAGGATCGCCGGGCTTGCCCCGCACGGAACCGGACCGGAGACACCGACCCCGACTCCTCAAGACGCCATCGATCTTCGCAGGCAATGGCTTGCAGCCTATGGCGAGCCCCGGAATCTGGATGCCTTCGAACGCGCGCTGGCGCGAACAGCCGCCCGCGAGCAGGCCGCGGGCATTGAAGGCGGCATCGCGACCCTTGCCGTCGCGGAAGGCTATTTTCGTGTGCTGGCCCGGAAGGATGCCTATGAAGTGGCCCGGCTGTTCACCGATGGCGCCTTCGAACAGGATCTTCTTCGCCGGTTCGAAGGCCCCTGCCGGATTCACTACCACATGGTCATCCCGGGAATGGGGGGCATCGATCCCGAGACCGGGCGTCCTGCCAAACGGCGCCTGGGCCCCTGGTTCCGCCCCCTGCTGGCCCTGCTTGCCCGCATCCGGATGCTGCGGGGTACGCTTCTCGACCCGTTCCGCTGGCAAGCCGGACACCGGCTTGAGAAAGTCGAGCGCAAGGCGTATGAAGATGATCTGGAGCTTATCCTTCAGCAGCTTGCCCCGAACACCCTGGATGCCTGCGTCGCGCTCGCCCGCCTGCCGCTCGAGATTCGCGGCTACGGCCCGGTCCGTGAGGACCATCGCCGCCGCACGGCACCGCGTCGCGCCGCCCTGCTCGAGGAGATCGCCCGCCCGGACCTGCCTTCGGCCGCCGCCGAATGACGCCGCCCCCGAAACCGCCGCCCGAAGGATCATCCTTGGCACAGGGAACCCTCTTTTCCGGATTGAACCGGGTCCTTCGTCATCGCGACTATCGCCTGTTCATCATCGGCAATACCCTTTCCCTTCTGGGAACATGGACCCATCGCGTGGCCCAGGGTTGGCTGACCTGGGCCTTGACGGAATCCTATGCCTGGCTCGGGATCATTACCTTTCTTGATCTGTTCACCACGATGCTCTTCGCCCCGCTGGCAGGCGTGGCCGCCGACCGGTTCGACAGGCTGCGCCTGGCCATCTGGGCACAGGCGGCGATGCTGGTCCAGGCGGTACTGCTGGCCTTGCTGGTTCTGACCGGCTGGATCGACATCTGGCTGCTCGCAGCGCTGACCGTGGCCCTCGGTGTCATGCACGCCTTCCACAGCGTGTCACGACTTTCCCTGGTTCCGAATCTGGTGCCACGGGAAGATCTGACTCCGGCCATCGCGCTGAACTCGGTGGTCTTTCAGGCTACCCGGTTTGTCGGTCCGGGTCTGGCCGGGGTCACCATCGTGTTTCTCGGCATTGCCCCCGCCTTTCTGTTCAATGCCCTCACCTTTGTGGTGTTCATCTGGGCCCTGACCCGTATCCGGATGGTGCGGACGGAAAACCGCGCGCCGGCCGGAAGCAGCATGCTGGACAACATTCGCGAAGGCATCGCCTATGCCGCCGGCCACCAGGGGATTGGCCCGCTGCTTTTCCTGCTCGGTCTCACGGCCTTTTCCGCCCGCGCCCTTCCCGACCTCCTGCCCGGCTTCGCCGATGGCGTGTTCGGCCGTGGCCCCGAGGGCCTGGCCTGGATGACTGCCATGGTCGGCCTTGGATCGATGCTGGCGGGCCTGTTGTATCTGATGCGCGACAGGATCGCCGGCACCACCAACCTTGTGCTTCACGGAACCGTGGCGGCGGGGCTGTGCACCATTGTCTTTGCGGCAAGCCCCGATTTCTGGCTCGCCGTGGGGGTGCTGGTGGCCCTCGGCTTCTTCACGACGCTGAGCGGGATCGGGAACCAGACCCTGGTTCAGAATGCCGTCGATGGCGAGAAGCGAGGGCGGATCATGTCGCTTCACCTTCTGCTCAATCAGGGAGCGCCCGCCATGGGCACGCTGCTGATCGGGGTTTCCGCCCAGTCGGTCGGGCTGTTGTGGCCTACCATCATCGCCGGGGCAAGCACCCTGATTGTCGGAATCCTTTTCCTCAGGCGCAGGGCACGCATCCGGGAAGCGGTCGAGGGTATGCCCCCGACGGGCGACGGAAAGGCCTCGCCGTCATGAAGGTGCCTGGTAACTGGATCCTGATCGCCAGATCGCTGCGTCATCGCGATCATCGGCTGTTCAACATGACCCTGGCCCCCTCGATGATCTCGATATGGGCGCTCCGTACCGGGGTTGGCTGGCTTGCCTGGGAACTGACGGGATCGCCCACATGGCTCGGGATCATCGCCGCCGCCGATCTTCTGCCGGCGATCCTGCTCGCGCCCTTCGCCGGAGCCATCGCCGATCGCGCCTCGCCGGTGAAGATGATGCGCCTGACCCAAAGCATTATCACCCTTCATGCGCTGATCCTGAGCCTGATGACCCTTACCGGGGTGATCGACATCTGGGGGCTTCTTGCCCTCCAGCTGATGACCGGTCTTGTCCAGCCCTTCTCCACATCGGCACGCATGGTGTTCTTCCCGACCCTGGTTCCGCGCCACGAACTGGGCACGGCCATTGCCATCAACTCCACCATCTTCAATGCCGGCCGGGCCATCGGTCCGGCGATCGCCGGGGTGATGATCGGACCGTTTGGCGTGGTTTCGGTATTTCTGCTCAATTTCGTGTCCTTCTTCCTGCACAGCCTGAACCTGATGCGAATCGGCCGCCATACGCCGCCACGCACGCCAAGACCGCGGAAGGGGATGGGCCGTGAAATCCTCGACGGCCTGCACTATGTGCGGCGCGATCCGGGGCTTGGGCCGATCCTGCTTCTTCTGGTGGTGGTATCCGTGGTCTCGCGCCCGCTGATCGACATGCTTCCAGGATTTGCCGATGTGGTGTTTGCGCGGGGCGCCGAGGGGCTGGGCTGGCTGCTGTCGACATTCGGCATCGGCGGCCTTGTCGGGGCGGTCTGGCTGGCCCAGCGCGGTCCGATCCGGGGGCTGACCAAGCTGGTTCTGCTTTCCAGCCTGATGATCGGCCTGTTCATGGCCGCCTTTGCCCATACCGGACTGTTCTGGCTGGCGCTGCCCCTTCTGTTCATGATCGGGTTTCTCCAGATCGTCTCTGGCACGGGAACCCAGACCCTGATGCAGAATGCTGTGGACGATGCCTATCGCGGCCGGGTGATGTCGCTCTATGCGCTGGTCTATCGGGGAACACCCGCCCTTGGCGCCATTGCCATCGGCCTTCTCGCCGAGGCCTATGGCCTGGCCCTGGCCATCACCCTTGCCGGAGGACTCTGTGTTCTGGCCTGGGCCATGACGGTTCCGCGGCTGAGACGGATGGGCGCCTCTCTGGAACGGGACACCAGCCCTCGGGAGCCGTCCTGACCGCAGGCATATCGGCGGCCCATAAGGCGGCCCATAAGGCAGCCCATGACAGGGAAAAGACAGGGGTGGCTTCCCAAACGGGGCCGAGCGCCTATATAACAGGCATCCATGACAGGCATTCTCCTGTTCCACCGCTCCACGCCCAAGGGAAGCCATGATGAGCCTGAGCGAGACCCTGCCCTATTCCGAGGCGATTGCCGCCGAAACGGCGGAGGCCTATGCGCGCGTCCGTCATGTCATCCCCGAGGTGGAATGGCCGGTGCATGCCCCCTATGTCGCCGCCATCAACCGGCTCAAGGCGGAACGCAATGCGGTGATCCTGGCCCATAACTACATGACTCCGGAAATCTTCCATTGCGTCGGCGATGTGGTCGGCGATTCGCTGGCGCTCGCCTATCGCGCCCAGGAAAGCACGGCCGATGTGATCGTCATGGCCGGGGTGCATTTCATGGCGGAAACTGCCAAGCTTCTGAATCCGGATCGGACCGTTCTGATCCCCGATGCCGGGGCCGGCTGCACGCTTGCCGATTCCATCACCGCCGAGGATGTCCGGGCCCTCAAGGCACGTTATCCCGGCAGGCCGGTGGTGACCTATGTCAACACCTCGGCAGAGGTGAAGGCGGAATCCGACATCTGCTGCACCTCGTCCAACGCGGTGCAGATCGTCGAATCTCTCGGGGTCGACGAGGTCATCATGACTCCGGATGAATATCTTGCCGCCTATGTGGCAAGCCAGACCGATGTGAAGATCATTCCCTGGCGCGGCCATTGCGTGGTGCATGAAGGCTTTACCGCCCAGGAAATTCGCGATTATCGGGCGATGTATGACGAGATCGCCGTGATCGCCCATCCCGAATGCCCGGGCGATGTTCTGGCCGAGGCCGACTTTGTCGGGTCCACCTCGGCCATGATCAACTGGGTCCGGACCAGGAAGCCGAAACGGGTGTTCATGGTCACCGAATGCTCCATGAGCGACAATGTCGCCGCCGAGGAGACGGAGATCGAGTTCATCCGCCCCTGCAACCTGTGTCCCTACATGAAGATGATTACCCTGCCCGCCATCCTTCGCTCCCTTGAAACCCTGGAACCGAAGGTCGAGATCGATCCCGCCGTGGCCGAACGGGCGCGGGCCGCCGTGCAGCGCATGCTTGACGCCAGCGCCTGAAGGGCGAGGATCGCAGCGCCTGAAGGGAGAGTGTCTCAGCGCCTGAAGGGCGGCGTCATCCTGCGCCGGCTTCGGGTGCGAAGGGCTTTTCTTCTGCGGGGCCGTCTCCGGAACCTTCGGGGACCGTTCCGGCCGCCGTTTCCGGCTCCCCCCCTGCCTTCGAGCGATGCGCCCGATCCCTGCGATCAGGGGCCGGCCCAAGGGCCAGGGCGATTTCGCCCGCATCGAGGGATTCCGACTTCTCCAGCGCTTCGATCAGCCGCATGATGGCCGGGCGATGCCCCTCGATCACCGCAAGGGCTCGCTCTTCCTCTTCGTGGATCAGGCGTCGGACGGCACTGTCCACCTGACGGGCCGCCGCTTCGGAGAAGCGGCGAGGCTGGGCAATCTCCCGCCCGAGAAAGGGATGTTCATCGCTTTCCCGGTAATCGACCGGGCCGATGGAATCCGCCATGCCCCAGCGCGAGACCATGGCCCGGGCAATCTGGGTCACGCTGCGAATGTCATCATCGGCACCGGATGAGACAGAGCCGAGGAAGACCCGCTCCGCCACCCGGCCGCCGAGGGTCACGGCAATTCTTGCCCGCAGATAGGATTCCGGCAGGGTGTGCCGTTCGACTTCCGGCAACTGATGGGTCACCCCCAGGGCCCGCCCGCGCGGGATGATGGAAACCTTGTAGAGCGGATCGGCCTCGGGCAGGAAATGGGCCACCGCCACATGGCCGGATTCATGCACCGCAAGGCGATGACGTTCATCCGGCTGAATGGCAAGGGTTCGGACGGTGCCCAGGATGATGCGATCGCGCATTTCATCGAAATAGCGCATGACCACCTGATCGGCGCCTTCCCGGGCCGCCATCATCGCCGCCTCGTTGGCGAGATTCTTCAGATCGGCCCCCGAGAAACCGGGGGTGCCGGCGGCGACCACATCGAGATCCACATCGGGCGCCAGCGGCATCTTGCGGGTATGAACGCCCAGAATCCTGGCCCGCGCCTGCTTGTCGGGAAGATCGAGGGTAACATGACGATCGAACCGGCCCGGGCGCAGAAGGGCGGGGTCGAGAACATCGGGTCGATTGGTGGCGGCAAGAACGATCACCGCTTCATGCCCTTCGAAACCGTCGAGTTCGGCGAGAATCTGGTTCAGGGTCTGTTCGCGTTCATCGTGGCCGCCCCCGAAACCGGTGCCCCGCACGCGGCCGATCGAATCCAGTTCGTCGATGAAGATGATCGAAGGCTGACGTTCCTTCGCCTCGTCAAACATCTTGCGCACCCGTGACGCGCCGACCCCGACAAAGACCTCGATGAATTCGGATGCGGAGATCGAGAAGAACGGAACCTCGGCCTCGCCGGCAAGCGCCCTGGCCAGAAGCGTCTTGCCGGTGCCGGGAGGCCCCATGAGAAGGATGCCGCGCGGCACCTCGGCCCCGAGCCGGGTGTAACGGTCGGGATCGCGAAGGAAATCGACCAGTTCGGAAACCTCCTTCTTGGCGTTGTCCTGTCCTGCGACATCGGCAAAGGTCACCTTGGGAACCACCACCGCCCGTTTGGGATCACGGGCTCCGGCCATGAAACGGCCCAGTTCACCCTGGCCGCCCAACCCGCCGGAAACGCTGCGGTACATCCGGCGCCAGAACCAGAAATAGATTCCGAGAAACAGAAGCCAGGGCAGAAGCCCGAGAAGAACCCGCCAGCCTCCGGTCTCCTCGGGGCTTTCGACCCTCAGGGAAACGCCGGACCGTTCCAGCACCGGCAGAAGTTCGGGATCGCCGAAGGCGGGCACCTCGGTGGCGATGGAGCGGGTGAGCTGGCCTGCCGGTCCAAGCGGGCGCGGCCCGGTCAGTTCCGCTTCGATCCGATGGCCGCGCAGGGTGACGCTTGCGACCGCGTTCTCGGCCAGAAGGGTCTTGAATTCGGTATAGGGAAGAACCTCACGCGCGCCGTTCTCCCGGTCGGGAAACTGAAGGCTCGCGAAGAGGGCAAACATCACCACCAGCGCG
>JBJHAU010000056.1:0-10953 GCA_050480665.1 Alphaproteobacteria bacterium
GGGAGGGGTCAGCGCACTCATCACGGCGAAATACAGGAGGAACATGTGGCCTGGCAGGGGATCGATCCCAAGATCGCGCATCAGCGGGCCGATCAGAACCGCGGCCAGGATGTAGGCCGAAGGGGTGGGCATGCCCATGCCGAGGATGATGGTCAGCACGGCGGCCACCAGAAGCGTGAACAGAAGCTGGGCTTCGGTGATCGAGTAGATGATATGGGCGAACTTGCCGGCCAGCCCCGTCATGGTGATTCCGGCGATCACCAGACCGGCCGCGGCGCAGGCCCCGGCGACGGGGATCATGCGGATCGAGGTTTCGGCCAGTGCCTTGTAGATGGTGATCGGGCCGACGCGGGTTTCCTTCCGCAGCATGGCGACGACAACGACGGTCATGGTGCCGAACACGGCCACCATGGTCGGGGTGTAACCGGCAAGCAGGGCCCAGACGAGCACGCCAAGGGGAATGAAGAACATTCCCCCGCGTTTCAGGGTGGGCCAGAGACGGGGCATGACGCCCTCCAGCCCGCCGATGCCGACCCTGAGGGCGCGGAAATGCACCTGGGAATAGACGCCGATGTAATAGAGCAGCGCCGGAAGAAGGGCGGCGGCGGCGATGGTGGCATAGCTGATGCCGGTGTATTCGGCCATGATGAAGGCGGCCGAACCCATCACGGGAGGCATCAGGCTTCCGCCGGTGGAGGCCGCCACCTCGATCCCGCCGGCGACCGGGGGCTTGAAGCCGACCCGCTTCATGATGGGAATGGTGATCGATCCGGTGGTGACGACATCGGAGGTCGGGCTGCCGGAGATCATGCCATACATCCCCGAAGACACCACCGCCACCTTGGCGGGGCCTCCGGGTTTGCGCCCGGAAAGGGAGGCAGCGAAGTCGAAGAAGAAATCGGCGCCCTTGGCGACATACAGGAAGGTGCCGAACATCACGAACAGGAAGGCATAGGTGGCGGCAACGCGCAGAGGCAGCCCCATCACCCCATCGGTGGTGAACACCGTGATGTCGAGAAAGTGATTGAAGCTGATATAGCCGTGCTGCATCACCCCGTCGAGGCGGTGGCCCAGAAGATTGTAGACGACGAAGATGAGCACCACGGTCAGAAGCCCGAGCCCGGTGGTGCGCCGGGTGATTTCCAGCGTCAGCAGGAAGGCCAGGGTTCCGAAGGTCATCTGCCAGGGATCGAGGGGAAAGAGGAGGGCGATCCGGTTGGCGAAATCTTCGGCATTGAAGAAGAAATAGATCCCACAGGCGAGCGAGGCCGCCCAGAGACCCCAGTCGATGACGGAGGGTTTCTCGGAATCGGAATCAGGCGTTGCCCCGATGGTGAGGAATCCGAGCGCCATCATCGAGCAGAGGAAGACCGCTGTCATCGGCCAGGGATCGATGATGATCACGGTTGCCGCCAGCACCACATAGACGGCGACGAGAAAGGCAAAGGGGATGATGAAATAGCGGGTCAGCCAGGCCTGCGGATTGCGCCGCCGACCCACGGAAAACCAAGTGCTGGCGCTGAAGATCCTGATTCTTGCCATCGTAAGGGCTCGCAGGCTGGGGGAACGGAAACGAGATCGCAACAACGGGGCCGGCTTCAGCCGGCCCCGTCGGGGTTGATCCCTGGCCTGGCTGGCCCGGGGTGTCGGCCTATGGGCGTGCGCCGGCCTCACGGAAGGCGCGTTCGGCGCCCGGATGGTGCGGCGCCGGCCCCGGGGCCGACAGCGACTGCAGGGAGGCCCTGGCAAAGGCACGGTGCGCCCCCTGGAACACCGCAAGCTGGTCGACCATCGCCTTGGTCAGGGCGTAAGCCTGCGCTTCCGGCATGTCCTTGTGCGCCATGATGACGCCGCCGACACAGACCGAGAGCATGTCGGCCTGAATCCAGTCGATCTCATGGGCTTCGATACGGCAGGGCTCGCCGCCGAAATCGGTCGCGACCTGGGCTGCGGCGTCGACACCGGCGCTCAGCTGTACAAGGGGAATGCCGCGTTGCAGTTCCTGGATGCGGGCATGGTTGAACGACACACCGAAGGCGGTGCCGTCGATCCGCCGGTCGAGCATCAGCGAGGTCAGTTCGCTCGATGCGGCGCGAACCACCTGGCGGAAGCTGTTAAGGGGGATGCCGTTGGCTTCAAGGATGGCGATGGCCAGATCGCCATCCATGTTGCCCGGCCGGTTCACCGCGAAGCGGATGGCGCGAGCCTTGTCCTTGAGATCGGCCATGGTCGTGATCCCCTGCTGACGGGCGACATCCCCGTTCAGCAGGACATACATGTACTGGAAGCGGTCGGATGCGGAGTAGACCCGGAACAGAACCCGAAGGTCGCGCTGGGGATTGCCCCTGAACGGCCCGGTTCCGTTGTAGGCGGCGTGCAGTTCCATGTCGGCCGCGATCCCGATCGGCACGCTTCTGTCCTGCACCAGGCGGGCATTCGCCAGCCCGCCGGATCCGGTCTGGTAGGTGACGGTGGAGCCGGGATAGGCGGCATTCATCACACGATCGACACCTGCGCCGATCGCCGACCAGAGACCGCCCGGGCTGGCCCCGGCAAGGGTGATGTTGAAGGTCTGGGCTTGCGCCGGCGCCGTTGCCAGCAGGGCGGCGCCAATGGCGCCGAAAACGATCTTACGCATGCTGATGCCTCCCGTTAAGGATCAGTCGGTTTTCAGACAGCTTCGACTATAACCCAACTTTTCCACAGGACGAGAGGATTCTGGCGCGCCGGATACCCCTTTTATTGGCCCGGCGAGAGGGTCCGGATTCAGCATTTTCCCGGCATCGGGAAAGCTTCGGAGAGAAGCTCTGGCGATCTCTGCCTTCAGGATCCGAAGCCTAGATCCGGCTTGCCGAGAGCGTTGAGGGAGCAAAAAGCTCCTCCACGGTCAGTCGGCGTGCGGCCAGCCCCTGGTCGTGATGGTAGCGAAGAAATGTCTCAAGGCCATGACGGTTGGGGCCGATCCCGTAAGGCCAGAAGTCTTCCCCCATCAGGGCGCGGGTTTCGGCATCATGGGCTTCCATCCAGGGGTTGGTGATCCGGGGAATGTTGTCCTCGGCCACCTCGTCGATGGCGAGAGCCTTGGCCGCCTCGAAGGCCTTGACCAGGCTGGAGGCAAGCCACGGCTGTTGCTGATGCAGCGTTGTTCTCAGCCCCATCACATGCATGATGGGAAAGATGCCGGTGCGCCGGAAATAGGCCTTTTCCCGCTCCATGTAATCGGGGAAAAGTCGGGCGATATCCGGATGGCCGTTCAGGAATCCTGCAGGGGCGCGGGGCGAGATCAGCGCATCCAGCGTCCCTTCGGCGAGCATGTCCTGAAGGGTGGTGGTTTCCGGGATCGGTTCCAGCTCGACCCCGGGCGGCAGGGAAAACTCGGCCTTCTGGCCGCGCCCCGGCTGGCGCAGACCTCCCCAGCGCCAGCGCATGTCGGAGGGGGCAACCTTGTGATCATCGGCAAGAATGCCGCGCACCCATGTGACGGCGGTCACCGGATATTCCGGCGTTCCCACGCACTTGCCTTTCAGATCCTCCGGTCTGGCGATTCCCGAACGCCGGTTGATGAAGATGCCGGAATGGCGGAAGCGCCGGGCAGGAAAGACGGGCAGGCCGATATAGGGGCAGGTGCCAGCGGCAGTCATGGTCAGGAAGTTGGACAGGGACAGTTCGGCCACATCGAATTCGGCGAAATGCAGGGCCCGCAGGAACATTTCCTCGGGCTCCAGTTCGAAGATCGTGGCGGCGCATCCTTCCACCGTGACGCGGCCATCGATCAGCGGTCGGGTGCGGTCGTAGCCGCCAAGGGCAATGGTCAGGGGCAGGGGCATGGCGGAATCCTGTCAGGAGTCATTGTTTGCGGGAGCGTTGGTACAAGAACGATCTCACAAGGACGATTTTACAAGAACGATGTCACGGTGACGCTTCACCAGCAGGGTGGGTGTCGCGATGGTGGTGTCGAGGGGCCGTTCAGGGGCTTCTCGGCACCTGCGATCCCCCCTGAACAGGGCTTTGGGTGGACAGGGCTGCGGGTGTGTCGGGCATGTCGGGGGTGGGCCGCGGCGTCTCTGCTCGTTCGTGGCTGCGCGGCAGGGGGGTCAGCGCACTCAGGCTCCACAGGATGCATCCCAGCAGGATGACGGCGCCCGCCTGATGCAGGGTGGCAAGGCCCGTCGGCACCATCAGCAGCAGGGTGGCGATCCCCAGCGCCGGCTGGATCAGCGCCATCGCGGCCATCGCCGCAAGCGCACGCCGCGCCGGCCGCGACAGGGCCAGGGGCTGGGCCCGCCACCACAGCGCAAGAAGGGTGATCATGGTCACGATCGCGAGCCAGCGATGGTTGAACTGCACCATCGGAACGTTCTCGAACAGGTTGCGCCACCATGGGGCCATGTCGAACAGGCCGGGAGGAATCAGCGCGCCATCCATCAGCGGAAAACTGTTGTAGGACAGCCCGGCATCGAGCCCGGCGACAAAACCGCCCGAGGCGATGGTCAGGGCCGTCAGGACCAGCCCGATCACGGCATGCAAGCGCAGCCTGCGGCAGGCGGCGGCGGCGCTCTGGTGGCGGTCATGGAGCGCCAGTTCGCGCAGGACGATCCACAGAAGCAGGGCGGCGATCAAGATCGCAAGGCCAAGATGGGCGGTCAGCCGATAGGGGCTGACGCGAGGCTCGTCGACCAGGCCGCTCTGGACCATGTACCATCCCATCAGCCCCTGAAGGCCGCCCAGCAGCAAAAGGCCGGCCAGCTGCCATGCGCGCCGGCCACGCAATGCCCCGGTGGCAAGAAACCAGAAGAAGGGCAGGGCGTAGGCCACGCCGATCAGGCGGCCCCACATGCGATGGGCGTATTCCATCAAAAAGATGAACTGGAATTCGCCGAGCGACATTCCGTAGTTCAGAAGCTGGTATTCCGGATACTGGCGATAGGCTTCAAAGGCCGCGACCCAGGCCTCTTCGGTCAGCGGGAAGGATTCGAACAGCGGGTTCCAGTCGACCATCGACAGCCCGGACTGGGTCAGCCGTGTCAGGGCGCCCAGAACGATGATGATGCCGATCAGGGCGATCACCGAGACAAGCCACACAATGACCGGACGCGGCAGAGGCCGGGGGTCCGCCTCCGGCGATCCCATCATGAGGGGATTTGCGGCAGGACTTGCGGGGGGATTTGCAGCATGGGCCGGCGCATGATCGTGCGGGGATGTCATGGCAAGGGATCCGCGAGGCAAGGGATCGACGAGACTCGATCAGGATTCGGTGTCATGGGGCGAACGCCATCCCGCCCGCCGGGAAAAGCCATAGCACGGGCGCGGGGAAGGGGACAGTCCTCATATTTTCCATGACAAGGGTTGACAAGGCAAAAGATTCACATCAATATGCGAGACAATACTTAATACAACATTATTTATGTGTATTTATAAGGGCTGTGTCGTGGTCATGGGGTGGGTTCCCGGATGTGGCCCTGCCAGAGTGCCGTGATCGTTTCGCCGTGATCTTTTTGATGCCCTCGCTTCATGGTCGTGTTGCCGTGAAATCACCGTGTGAAATCTTCATGAGCACTCCATGAAGGGTTCACGGAACGATTCCCGGCCCCTGAACCGCGATCAATGTTCGATCAACCCTTGATCAATCCTCGATCAACCAAGGAAGGGCCGGCCCGGCGCCGGAAGACAGCATGAGCCACGACACGATCCTGCCGGGAACGGCTGCGAGGAAGGGCGAAGGCGGGAAGTCCGCAAGCGCCGGGCAGAACAGCGTTCGCAAGGAAGGTCTTGGCGCCTATACGGGTGTCGGTACCGAAATCGAGCCTCTCGCCAGACAATCCGACATCGAGGAGTTCCGGGCCGGATATGCCCGATTCAAATCCGGGGAATGGGATGCCGGCAAGTGGCAGGGCTATCGCCTGCGCTTCGGGGTGTACGGGCAGATCCAGCCCAATGTTCACATGATCCGGATCAAGATTCCCGGCGGGATCCTGCCCATTGCCTGGGCGCGGCGGGTGGCCGAGGCCAATCGCCGCTGGGGTGGTGCCCCGATCCATGTCTCGACCCGGCAGGATCTTCAGCTCTATTTCGTGAAGCCGGACACGGTGGCGGATCTTCTGGACTATCTCGCCGAAGCCGGGATCACCACCCGCGAAGCCTGCGGCAACACGATTCGCAACATCACCGCCTGCTCCCTGTCCGGCACCTGCGCGCGCGAGCATACGGATGCCGGCAAGGTGGCGGAACGCCTTGCCCATAGCTGGATTCGCCATCCTCTGGCCCAGCATATGCCGCGCAAGTTCAAGATCACCGTTTCCGGATGCGAAACCGATTGCGGCGGCACCCATCTGCACGATCTGGGCCTCGTGGCGACCCGCCAGCAGGGCCGGCCCGGCTTCAAGGTCTATGCCGGCGGCGGCACCGGCGGTGCTCCCGTCGCGGCGGCCCTGGTGGCCGATTTCGTCGAGGAGGCGGATCTTCCCGCCGTTCTCGAGGCCCTGCTTCGCCTCCATCAGCGCTATTCCAACCGGCGCAATCGCAACAAGGCGCGTATCAAGTTCGTGCATCAGCGGTTCGGATCGGAAAAGTTCCGGGCCCTGTTCCAGGAAAGCTTCGAGAGCCTGCGCGGCATGCCGCAGCGCCCCTGGCCCGGATTGCGCTGGCGCAGCAATGATCCGTCGGCGCCGGAGCCGAAAAGCCCCGGCGGGGTCGTGGAAGGGCATGACGGGACGGTTTCGGTGGTGTTCAATCAGGGGCTCGGCCTGTTCACCTCGGACGAGCTTGATCAGGTCGCGACCCTGGCCGAAGCCGCGCGGGCCCGTGAACTGCGCACCACACGGGAGCAGAATCTGATCGTTGCCGGGGTGCCCGAAGGGAGGGCGGCGACGCTGGTCGCCGGTCTGCGCGCACTGGGCTTCGCCATCGAAGATGCGCCGGGCGATGTGGCCAATGTCGTGTCCTGCCCTGGAACCTCCACCTGCGCGATCGGCATCACCAATTCCCAGAACTTTGCCAAAACCCTTCACGACAGCGTGGCCCGCTATGCAGCCAGGCCGGAACTGACCGTGCGGATCTCGGGATGCCAGAATGGCTGCGGCCTGCATCATGTGGCGGATTTCGGATTCCGCGGGATGGGCAAGAAGATCGGTGGCAAGAATGCGCCCCATTACATGCTCTATATCGGCGGGGGCGAGAAGGCGGGCGAAACGGTCGGTCTGAACGGGCCCATCGTGCCTGCACGCCTTGCGAAGGACACTCTCGATCTGCTGCTGCAAGGCTATGCCGACAGCCGCCATCCCGGAGAGCCCGTGCGGGACTGGGCGCTTCGTCTGGGCAAGGAGGGGATCCGCGCCCTGATCCGTCCCATCGAATCGCGGATCGATCCCGAAGATGAGGGTCTGTTCTTCGATTTTGGTGAGGACTGGACCTTCTCTCCCCCTGCGGGGCGCACCGCGGAATGTGCCGCCGGCATTGCCGATGATGATCTTCAGAAGGATCTTGCCGACGATTCCCTGATCAATGTCGATCGCGCGCTCGATGCCGGGAACCGGTCTTCAGCACGGCATTTTGCCACGGAAGGGTTCCGCTTCGCATCCCAGCGTCTGCGAATCCGCATCGGCATGCCTGGTGAGGTCGAGGACGGCGAGGATGTGATCCTTTCCACCCTGCGGGCGGGATTCGCCGGCGATGAGGATCTGATGGCCGGGCTGAACCGGTTTCTTGCCGCCCGCGAGGCGGCGGCGCACGAAAGCGCTGGCGATGGAACCGACGAAGCCCTGCGTGAGGCCCTGGCCACCTGGATCGATCTGGTGGAGGAGAGCCTTGCCCGTCCGGCACCTTCCTGGGAGATGCCCTCAGCCCTCCTTGAGGATGAGAACGACGGGGGTGGCGCGGTGGCTGCGCTGATGCGCGATGCTCGCCCGCCATCGCCCTGATCGTTTCTGCCGTGTATCCGATTCTTCTCGATCCTGCCTTTCTGAGGCCGGCCCTGGTCGGCGCGGGCCGCGCCGCCTTGCGCCGCTACGACGGGTTGATGGCCGGTGGGCATCATGCCCCGGCCGTGTTCTGCCCGGTGGCGGAGGATCCCCTGATCGCGCGGGCCGGCCCGGATACCGTGCCGCGCCTGCCCACGGCCGAAGATCTTGCGGGCCGCAACCTTCTGCTGGTGGCCGGCCTTTCCGATGCCCGGTCGGAAGCGATGGCCCGGCTGGGTCGCACCCTTGGCATTCTCGTCAATGTCGAGGATCGAACCCAATGGTGCGATTTCCACCTTCCCGCGGTTCTGCGTCGCGGCGATGTGCTGCTGACCGCCTCTACCGCCGGGCGCTGCCCCGGCCTTGCCCGCAGCCTGCGGGCGCGACTTGCGGACAGCTTCGGCCCGGAATGGGCCGAACGGCTCGACGAGATCGCCGAACAGCGCCTCCGCTGGAAGGCGGCGGGAGACGATCAGGCCACGCTGTCCCGCAAGACACAGGAATGGATCGACCGCGCCCGATGGTTCGGTTAAGAACCGTCTTGCATGCTTTCTTCAGCCCCGATTCCCCCCGTGGCGATGCCATGCCAGACATCCCCCACGGCCCGCGTAACAGGATGACCGCCCTGCATGACAACTCTTGAACTGGGCTTCGGCCTGACCTTCGAGGATCTGTATCGCCGCCATGGCCTGGTCGGGATCGACCGTGCCTTCTGCGATGCCCTGTCAGAGCAGGATCCGGCACTCTACAACCGCCTGATGGCGGCACGCCGCGAGCCCGAGGCTCTGGCGGCGCAGGAAGAGTCCGCGTTGATTCTCGATCTTGGTCCCTGCCTTGAAGCGTTCATCGCCCGGCTTTTCGGCATCGAATGTGAACTTGGCATTCTGGCGGCCGAGCATGATGCCCTTGCCGCCCTTTCCCGGTGCAAGCGGCTTTTCGTGCAGCGCCGCGCGGTCAAGAAGGCGGCTTCGCTGGGGCCGATCGACGAGATCGATGGTCCGACCCTTGAAGTCCGGCTGACGCGGCTGATCGGCCCCTTTTCCGAAGAAGCCTTCGCAAGGGCCGTCGAGCAATGGATGGAGGATGAGGAAACCCATGCCGCCTCCCTCGAACTGGCCGAAACCTTCGCCGCCTGGGCGACCCTGTCACGCATGGGCCGCAAGCGGTTCGCCGGGGGCGTACTGTTCAAGGTGCCGAAGAAGACCGATCCCTGGAACCTGGTGCCTGTCAGGACCATCGAGCGGGACGGGGTGCGCGTTCTGGCGCTTGGCGACGAGGGCCACCCGCGCCGGCGGGAGGGTTTCGCCCTGACCGATCCGGGCATGGAGCTGAAACATGCCCTCGATCAGGCGCATTACTGCATTTATTGCCACCATCAGGGCAAGGATTCCTGTTCCAGGGGGCTGATCGATCGCAAGGAAGGGGGGTTCAAGGCCTCGGCCCACGGGGTTGCCCTTGCCGGGTGTCCACTGGAAGAAAAGATTTCCGAGATGAACAGCCTGAAGGCGTCGGGGCAGGCCGTTGCCGCGCTGGCGACGGCAATCATCGACAATCCCATGGTGGCAGGCACCGGGCATCGAATCTGCAACGACTGCATGAAAAGCTGCATCTATCAGAAGCAGGAGCCGGTCGATATTCCCCAGGTCGAGACCCGAACGCTGAAGGATGTTCTGGACCTGCCCTGGGGGTTCGAGATCTACAGCCTGCTGACCCGGTGGAATCCGCTGAACCTGCGTCGGCCGCTGCCGCGGCCGGACAGTGGCTACAAGGTTCTGGTGGTGGGGCTCGGCCCGGCCGGTTACACCCTCGCGCATCATCTCATGAACGATGGCCATACCGTCGTGGCCGTCGACGGGCTCAAGATCGAGCCCCTGCCCGCGACGCTTTGTGGCGGGAATGAACAGGGGACACGGGAAGCTTTCATCCCGATCCGGGATGTGGAGGATCTTTACGAATCCCTGGACGACAGGATCATGGCCGGATTCGGCGGGGTTGCCGAATACGGGATCACCGTGCGCTGGAACAAGAACTACCTGAAGGTGATCCGCCTTCTTCTGGAGCGTCGCCAGCGTTTTGCCATGTTCGGCGGCGTCCGGTTCGGCGGCACCCTGGGGGTCGAGGATGCCTTCGCCGCCGGATTCGATCATATCGCCCTCGCGGCAGGGGCCGGGCGCCCGACCGTGCCGGGGATCGAGAACGGCCTTGCGCGTGGCGTCAGGACCGCCAGCGATTTCCTGATGGCCTTGCAGCTGACCGGTGCGGCCCGGGCCAATGCCATCGCCAATCTTCAGTTGCGGCTTCCCGCCGTGGTGATCGGTGGCGGATTGACGGCCATCGACACCGCGACCGAGGCTCTCGCCTACTATCCCGTGCAGGTGGAGAAGTTTCTGGCGCGTTACGAAACCCTTGTGGCGGAACGCGGCGAATCGCGGGTTCGGGCCATCTGGGGCGAGGAAGACACCATCATTGCCGATGAATTCCTTGCTCATGGCCGGGCCATCCGGGAGGAACGAAGGGCTGCCGAAAAGGCACAACGCAAGCCCGAGATCGGCGCCCTGTTGCGGGCATGGGGCGGGGTCACCATCGCCTATCGTCGCAAGCTTGTGGAAAGCCCGGCCTATACCCTGAACCATGAAGAGGTGGAAAAGGCGCTGGAGGAAGGAATCCATTTCGCCGAAGGGCTTTCGCCGCTGGGGATCCTGTGCGATTCCTTCGGCCATGCGGAAGCGATTCGCCTGGCCCGGATGGCGAGCGGGGACGATGGCCGTCTTACGGAAACCGGGGAAACCCTGCGCCTGCCGGCCCGATCCATCCTGATCGCCGCAGGAACCCAGCCCAACACCGTGCTGGCCCGGGAAGATCCCGATCATTTGATCCTGCATGGCCGTCATTTCCGTGCCCTCGACGAAGACGGCACCCCCGTAGAGCCCGAGGCCAGCGCCAAGCCTTCCGCCGTTCATGTGCTGACCGCCATCGAACCCGATGGCCGGGCGATCAG
>JBJHAU010000057.1:0-10929 GCA_050480665.1 Alphaproteobacteria bacterium
GGATGCGCTGTCGATCGTGGCCGGCTACAGCATCTACAATGATGGCAGCGTGCGCGATTTCCAGAATCACACCCTGCAATGGACCGCCGGAAAGAATTTCCCGGCCACCGGCGGCTTCGGCCCCTGGATGGTGACGGCAGACGAACTGGGCGACCCGACCCTGCTCAGGCTGACGACGCGCCTGAACGACACGATCGTGCAGGACACCACCACCGATCTGATGCTGTTCGATATCCCGACCCTGATTGCCTACATCACCACCTTCACCACCCTTCGCCCCGGGGATGTCATCTCGACCGGCACGCCGGGCGGCGTCGGCTTCAAGCGCGAACCGCAGCTGTTCATGAAGGCCGGCGACAGGGTCAGTGTCGAGATCAGCGGGATCGGCACGCTGGAAAACCTCGTGCAGGCCGAACGGCTGGCCTAGCTGCCAGGCCCGAAAACGCCTTGATCCGAGCGGAGTCCCTTATGGCCGTCCTGCGCTTTTCCCTGATCCTTTTCGGCCTTGCGCTGCTCTTGCGCTATTGCCGCTGGCGCTATCCCGCCTTCGCCCGGCGGTTGGAAGAGAAGACCTTCACCGCACAGATCCGGACCCTCGATGGAACGGTGGGCCGCTGGTTCCGCTTTGGCCCGCGCTTTGCCTCCGGCACCGGGCTTGCCGCCGAGCCCGATGTGGTGCTGAGCTTCAAGGATGCGGCCCTTGCCGCCCGTCTCCTGATGCCTCCCATCAACCAGCAGCGGCAGATCGACGCGATCAAGGATTTCACCCTCAAGATGGATGGGCCGGACGAGCTGACCAGCTGGTTCACCCGCACCATTCTTCTGACCCAGAGCATCGGCTGGAGCTATGGCATCGCCCTGTCCGACGGCACCATGCGCTACACGTCCATGACCAATGGCGGGCCGGTCTTTGTTCATGTGCGCGACGGCAGGATCCTCCGCATCACCCCCATCGTCTTCGACGAGAAGGATCCCGCGCCCTGGACCATCGAGGCGCGCGGCAAGAGCTTCACCCCGCCTCGCAAGACCACGCTGGCGCCGCACGGCCAGAACTTCAAGTCGATCATCTATTCGCCGGCGCGCTGCCTTTACCCCATGAAGCGGGTCGACTTCGATCCCCATGGCGAGCGCAATCCCGAGAATCGCGGCATCTCCGGCTATGAACGCATTTCCTGGGACGAAGCCCTCGATATCGTCGCCGACGAGATCAAGCGCATGAAACGCCAGTACGGGCCCGGGGCCATCGCCTCCAGCCACGGCTCGCACCATACCTGGGGCAATATCGGCTATTACCTGTCCGCCAATTTCCGCTTCATGAACGCGATCGGCCACACCGAGGTTCATCACAACCCCGACAGCTGGGAAGGCTGGTACTGGGGTGCCACCCATCATTGGGGTTACAGCCTGCGCGTGGGCCAGTGCGACAGCTATGGCACGGTCGAGGACTGCCTTCAGAACTGTGAGATGATGGTGTTCTGGTCGGCCAATCCCGAAGCCACCTCGGGCGCCTATGGCGCCTTCGAGGGCACGGTACGGCGCCAGTGGCTGAAGAACTCTGGCATCACGCTGGTGCATATCGATCCCTATTACAACGACACCGCGCAGTTTCTGGGCGGCAAGTGGATCGCGCCGCGCCCCACCACCTCGCCCGCACTCGGCATGGCGCTTGCCCATGTCTGGATCGATGAAGGCCTCTACGACAAGGCCTATGTGGCAAGCCACACCGTTGGCTTCGATTCCTGGAAGGCCTATCTGATGGGCGAGGAAGACGGCATTCCCAAGACACCCGAATGGGGCGAGAGGGAAACCGGCGTGCCGGCCCGCGACATCCGTGCGCTGGCCCGCGCATGGGGCCGCAAACGCACTTATCTCGGTGCCGGAGGCTGGGGCACCGGCCATGGCGGGGCCTGCCGCAACGCCACCGGCATCCAGTGGGCGCGGGTCTGCGTCTGCCTTATGGCGATGCAGGGTCTGGGCAAGCCCGGCGTCAACTTCGGCAACCTGCAATGGGGCACGCCGGTCGATTTCAATTTCTATTTTCCCGGCTATGCCGAAGGCGGCATGTCGGGCGACATGGAACACACCGCCATGGCGGTGCAGCTGTTCCAGCGCATGCCGCAGCTTCCGACCATCAACACACCCGGCCAGAAGATTCCACGCCTGCAGTTTCCCGAAGCAATTCTTGAAGGCAAGGCCGAGGGCTACATGTGGGACGGCAAGTCGATCGAGCATCAGTTCCGCAAGATCGTCTATCCCATGCCCGGCCATTCCAAAGTGCACATGCTCTACAAGTACGGGGGTTCGGCCATCGCCACGATGCCCGATTCGCACCGCTGGATCGCCGCCTATCGCTCGCCGGAACTGGAATGCGTCGTCAACCAGTCGATCTGGATGGAAGGCGAGGCAAACTTCGCCGACATCATCCTGCCCGCCTGCACCAATTTCGAACGCCCGGACATTTCCGAATGGGCCGGACTCGGTGGCTATGCGCATCATGGCCAGATGCAGCTCAATCACCGGGTGATCGTGTTCCAGCATAAATGCATCGAGCCGTTGGGCGAATCGCGCTCCGATTACGAGATCTTCAACGATATCTGCAAGCGGCTTGGCCTCAGCGCCTATTTCTCGGAAGGGATGAGCGAGCTTGACTGGGTCAAGCGCCAGTTCGATGGTTCCGATCTGTCGAAGGTCATCTCGTGGAAGGCCTTCCTTCGCAAGGGCTATTACGTGGTTCCGGCGGAACGCACGGCATTGCGCGCACCGACCGCCTTCCGCTGGTTCTGGGAAAACCGCAAGAAGGATGTGCCGGAACCGCATCCGCTCCCGTCCGATTATGGCGGGGAGTATCTCAAGGGACTGCAAACCCAGTCGGGTAAGCTGGAGTTCGATTGCTCAAGCCTCAGACGCTTCGACGCCGATGATCCTGAACGGCCGCCCGTGGTGCGCTATGCCCCGGCCTTCGAGGGCATTCACGATTCCCGTTTCGCGGCCTATCCCCTGCAGCTTCTGACGCCGCATCCGCGCTTCAGTTTCCACACCCAGGGCGACGGCAAGGACAGCTTCCTCAACGACATTCCCGACCATCGCCTTCTGGTGAACGGACATTACTACTGGATCATCCGCATGAATGCACAGGATGCAGGGGCGCGTGGCATCGCCTCAGGCGATCTGGTCAAGGTTCACAACGAACGTGGCGCCGTCATCTGTGCCGCGCAGATCACCAACCGCCTGCCCGCCGGCATCGTGCACGGCTATGAATCCTCAGCCAACTACCAGCCGCTGGGCGAACCGGGCCGCAGCGTGGACATCGGCGGCTGTCTCAACCTGCTGAGCCCCAGGCGATCACAGGGCAAACGGGTGCATGCCATGGCATCTTCCGCCGCACTGGTCGAGATCGAACCCTGGGATGGAAACCCCGACTTCATCGCCGAAGCGACCCTTGAAGCCGACCGCCGCGCCGCCCTGCGCGGGGATTCGTCCGCCGCCCGCCGCAACGGGGCCAGCTTATGAAGAAGTGGAATCTGATCATCGATGTGGCCGAATGCACCAACTGCAATCTCTGCACGCTCGCCACCCAGGATGAATATGTCGGCAACGCGTGGCCGGGCGTGGCGGCGGAGATGCCGCGCCATGGCCATCGCTGGATCGACATCAGGCGCAAGGAGCGCGGCCAGCCGCCCCAGGTGGATGTGGCCTACCTGCCCGTGATGTGTCAGCACTGTGACGACCCTCCCTGCATGAAGGCGGCGAAGGACGGCGCGGTAACCAAGCGCGAGGATGGCATTGTCATCATCGATCCGGTCCGGGCGAAGGGACAAAGGCAGATCGTGGACGCCTGCCCCTATGGCGCCGTCTTCTGGAACGAGGCGCAGCAACTGCCTCAGGCATGGCCGTTCGATGCTCATCTGCTGGATGCCGGCTGGACCGAACCGCGCGCCGCCACCGTCTGCCCCACGGGAGCCTTCCGCGCCGTGAAGCTGGAGGATGAGGCGATGGCTGAACGCTGTCGGGAAGAGGGGCTCGAGCCCCTGATGCCCGAGGCCGGAACCCGGCCTCGGGTGCATTACAGGAATCTCCACCGCTTTACCCGGGCCTTTCTTGCCGGACAGGTCACAGCCATGATCGACGGGATCGAGGAATGCCTGGTCGGAGCCGCCGTGCGGCTCGAAGCTGTTGTGGACAAGACCACCCCAGCCCGCGAAACGCCTGCCCGCGAAACGCATACTGATGTCTTCGGCGATTTTCGCCTCGACGATCTGAAGGCGGAAGGCACCCGCTACCGGCTCTCGATCCGGGCCGAGGGCCGCCCTCCCCACGAACGGATCATCACCCTGGAAGACAGCCTGACCCTGCCGGTGATCATCCTTTCATGACGGGGCGCATGATCATCTCTTCCACCCACTCTCATCACCATCGATGATGTCCCCCTCATCGGCGCGCTTCGGCTTGATGCCTGCCATTCCCCTGTTATGATCCCCCACCTCAAGAGGATTCTTCCTGCCGTCGCCCATCCTTCATTCATTCAAACCGGGAGGCCTTCATGGCTCGCAAACCTGTCACGCGGGGCGCAACCCGCAAACCGCAGACACGCACATCACTGACCCGCAAACCGCAAGCCGGCAAGGTGGCCAATGCCGCCACCAAGGCCATCGACCGTCCGGCACGGCTGGGCAATCCCCGCATGGGATGGGCCTCGGACATCATTGCCGAGGTGACGCGCAAGCTGAACTTCAAGTACATGGCCCTTGTCCCGGGAGCGAGCTACCGCGGCTTCCACGATTCGGTCGTGAACTATCTGGGCAACGACGAACCCCAGATGCTGATCTGCCTGCACGAGGAGCATTCCGTGGCGATTGCCGACGGCTATGCCCGCGTTGCCGATGAACCCATGGCCGTGGCGATCCACACCAATGTCGGGCTGTTCCATGCCTCCATGGCGATCTTCTGCGCCTGGGAAGGGCGGGCCCCGATGGTCATGTTCGGGGCGAACGGGCCGATCGATGCTCATCAGCGACGCCCCTGGATCGACTGGATTCACACCACCAAGGATCATGCGGCGGTGATTCGCAACTTCATCAAGTGGGATGATGAACCGCAATCCGCCGAGGCAGCCGTGGAATCGGTTCTGCGTGCCTACCAGATCGCCTATTCCAAGCCCTACGGCCCGACCTATGTCTGCCTTGATGCCGGCCTGCAGGAAGAACCGTTGAGCGCCGACATCAAGGTTCCCGATGTCAGCCGTTACCTTCCCGCCCCGCCGCCGGCGGCGGATCGCGCCACCATCCGCAAGATGATCGCCGCCATCAAGAAGGCCAAGCTTCCGGTGATCCTGCTCGGCCGTGGCGACCGCAGCCAGCAGGCCTGGGATGACCGCGTCAAGCTGGCCGAAACCCTGGGCTGCGCGGTGCTGAGCCATATCCGTGCAGGCTCGATCTTTCCGACCGAACATCCGGCCCATGTGGCGCAGCCATGCCAGCGCCCGGCAGAGGACGACAAGGCCCTGATCAATGCCGCCGATCTGATCATCGGTATGGGCTGGAACGATCTGGGCGGGTTCCTTCGCCTTTGCACCGGCAAATCGCAGACCCAGACCCCGATCGACGCCACGGTGATCAATGTTTCGCTTCTGCAATACATGCACAACGGCTGGAACATGGATTACCAGGCCTTGCCGGCCGCCGACATCAATGTGCTGGCCGATCCCGACCAGGTGATCCGCCAGATGCTTGAGGAGTTGGGGGTGAAGGGCAAGCCGACCGGAAAGGCCCTGCCGAAGCCGGCGGTGCGCCGCCTCGGGCACTGGACGAAGAGCGCTGCCGCCAAGGCCAAGCCGAAGCTGACCGGCGCCATGACATCCCTCGACTACCATCTGATCATGTCAGAGTTCGTCTGCTCCGATCCCAAGCTGTCGCTGTGTCATATCTCGACCGGATTCCCGGGGACTGCGGCACGCTGGACCCATCCTCTGGATTTCTCGGGCAATGATGCCGGGGGCGGGGTCGGCGCCGGGCCCGGACAATCGGTGGGAACGGCCCTGGCCTTCCGCGACCGTGGCCGGATTCCCGTGACCTGTCTTGGCGACGGGGACTATTCCATGGGTGTGAATGCCCTGTGGACCGCATCGCGGGTACGAATTCCGATGCTGGTGGTGGTGATGAACAATCGCTCCTACTTCAACGACGAGGCCCACCAGCACCATGTGGCGGAAGTGCGGGGGCGGGCAACCGAGAATCGATGGATCGGCCTTCGCATCGACGACCCGGCGCCCAACCTCTCTCTCTTCGCCGAGGCTCAGGGTTTCGAGACTTCCGGCGTTGTCAGGACCGGCAAGGAACTGAAGGCGGCGCTGGCGCGCGGCTACGAGGTCGTCGCCAAGGGGGGCCGCTTCATGATCGATGCCTGGATCGAGCCCGATGATGCCGGCGACCGGCGCGGAGGCGATGGCGGCCGCGAACAGAAGAAGAAGGCCTGAACCGGCCTTCCTTCGGGAGCAATCCCGAACACGCGCGACAGGCAGGGGCCCGGTCCCGTTCCGGGTTCCCCTGTCCGGAGGGACCGGGGATCGAGAGCACTTGTGCGAGGCCTTGATTCATCGACCGATGCCGTCACAATGTGACGCGCGTGACCGATGTCGTCACAATGTGACGCCCGTGCCCTCTGTCGTCACACTGTGATCCGCATGAAGGGGTCACGAGATGACGGTACGGCGTGAGCGAACGGGGTGCAGGGATCGGGCAGGAAAACCACTGAACAACACACGGGCAACACAGGGGAACGTCATGACACGCTATGCCATCAGCCAGCCGGTGAATGCCGTCGAGGCCCCACGCCTGCTGACCGGGCGGGGCCGCTATACCGACGACATCCAGCTTCCGCACATGGCCCATGCCGCCTTCCTGCGCTCGCCCCATGCCCATGCCGATATTCTTGGCCTCGACACAAGGGCGGCGGCGCAAATTCCCGGCGTTCTTGCCGTTCTTACGGCCGAGGATCTCAAGGCCGACGGGATCGGGGATGTCCCGGGCAATACGCCTCCCAAACGCCGGGACGGCCAACCCGGCTTCCGCCCACCCCGGCCCGGGCTTGCCAGCGACCGGGTGCGTCATGTCGGCCAGATGATTGCCATGGTGATCGCCGAATCGACGGCCATCGCCAAGGATGCTGTCGAAGCCATCGAGATCGACTATTCCCCCCTGCCCTGCCATCTGGACACGGCGACCGCCAATGCGGAGGGCACCCCGCTTCTGTGGGAGGAATGCGCCCGGAATGAAGCCTTCGTATCCGAAAAGGGCGATGCCGACTCCACCGAGGCCGCCATCCTGAAGGCACCGCATGTGGTCTCGGACCGGTTCATCGTCTCCCGGGTCGCCGCCAATACCATGGAGCCTCGCTCCGTCGTTGCCCAGTATGATTCCGGGCGCGATCACTTCACGGTCTGGGCCTGCCAGCAACGTCCCTTTGTCTGGCGCACCATGATGACCAAGCACATGTTCAGGATTCCCGAAACCGGCATGACGGTGATCGCCGGTGATGTCGGCGGCTCGTTCGGCATGAAGGGCGGCCTCTATCCGGAAGTGCCGATGGTGGCCTGGGCGGCGCGCAAGCTGGGACGCCCCGTGAAATGGACCTGCGAACGAAGCGAAGGGCATCTTGCCGACGATCAGGCCCGCGACGTGGTGGTCGATGCCGAACTCGCCTTCGATGACAACGGAAAGTTTCAGGCGGTGCGGTTTCGGGGCAATGCCAATATCGGCGCCTTTCTGTCGATGACCGGCTTCGGCACGCCGAACGGAATCGCCAGCATGCTTTGCGGCACCTATGCCTTCCCCACGGTTCACGGACAATCGAGCGCGGTACTGACCAACACTGTTCCTATGGCCAATTATCGTGGTCCTTCCGGAACACCCCCGACCTATATCCTGGAACGGCTGGTCGATATGGCGGCGCGAAAGCTGGATCTGGATCCGACCGAGATCCGCCGGCGCAACTACCTTCCACCCGAAGCCATGCCCTGCAAGCTTCCCAACGGATCCTACTATGATTGCGGCGAGTTCGAGGCGGTGATGGACAAATGCCTTGCCCTGGCCGATTACGAAGGTGCCAAGGCGCGCCGCCAGGCGGCGCGGGCGCGAGGCCTTCTCTACGGCATCGGTGTGTCTTCAAGCGTCGATCCCTCGGGCAGTCCTGCCCCGGAAACCGCCGAGCTGCGCTTCGATCCGGGTGGAACAGTCACGGTGCTTGCCGCATCGACCGCAGGCGGCCAGGGGCACGCCACGATCTATACCCAGATCGTCTCGGAAACCCTGGGACTTGATGCCTCAAGGATTCGCGTTGTCGAGGGCGAGACCGACAAGCTGGCCTGGGGTTCGGGCACCGGCGCCGCCCGGACAGCCACGCTCTGCGGGACCGTCGTCCTGAAGGCTGCGGAAAAGACCAGGGAAAAGGGCCGACGCATCGCCGCGCATCTGCTCGAGGTTCCCGTCGAGGATGTCAGCTTCGAGGATGGCACCTATGCCGCGAAGGGCACCAACCGTTCGGTCAGCTTCGACGAGGTGGCAAAGACCGCCTTCAAGCCCAAGGCGCTTCCCCCGGATATGGAATTCGGCCTTTTCGAGACCGCAAGCTGGACTTCCGATCGTCCCAACATTCCCAACACCTTCCATGTCTGCGAACTGTCCATCGATCCGGAGACCGGAACCTGCCGCCTCGAGCGCTACAGTGCCGTCCATGATGTGGGGGTCGAACTCAACCCGGTGCTGGTGCGTGGCCAGGCCCATGGCGCCATTGCCCAGGGCGTGGGCCAGGCCCTGATCGAAAAGATGGTCTATGACCCGGAAACCGGCCAGGTGCTCTCCGGCTCTTTCATGGATTATGCGATGCCCAGGGCCGAGCTGTTCTGCCCCATCGCCACCGCCAGCCATCCCGTGCCGACCCGACAGAATCCACTTGGCGTGAAAGGCGCCGGCGAAGGGGGAACGGTTGGATCGCTCGCGGCGGTGATGAACGCGGTGAACGATGCACTGGCCCCTCTCGGCATCGAAAACCTGCAGATGCCAGCCACACCGGAACGAGTCTGGACGGCAATTCGCGAGGCCAGGGGCGGCAAGGCCGCCTGAAAGCCTGATCCGCATTCCGGGCAGGCATGACGGTCGCCAAGGTCGCCCTGCTTACCTTAAAGGGTCGCTCTGCTCACCTCTGCTCAACGGAGTTTTCTGCGGCGATCCGTGTCGTGCGGGATGGGCCCGGGACCCATCGCCCCGGGACCAATCCGTAAGAGATGATCAGGCAAGGCCGAGAAGTTCCCGGGCGGTTCCACCCAGAAGCGCCTCCCGCTCGCCCGCAGTCAGGCCCGGCACGGATTCGCACAGGGCCACGGGATCCGGTTCGCCCATGTCATAGGGGCGATCTGTTCCCAGCATCACCCGGTCGGCGCCAACCAGATCGATCAGATAACGGATCTGGTCGGGACGGAAGACCACGGTGTCGAACCAGCATTGGCGCAGATAGGCGGAAGGCGGCTGGTCGATATGGACGCGGCACTCCTTCCGCTCCTTCCAGGCATGATCGAAACGCCCGACATAGAAGGGAAAGAACCCGCCCCCATGGGCAAAGTAGAAGCGGATGTTCGGATAGCGGGCAAGAACGCCGCCATGGATCAGATGCGACATGGCGAGCGTCGTTTCCAGCGGGTTGCCGACCACATTGGTCATGTAGAAACCCTTCAGGCGCTGGGGATGCGTGAAGCCCTGGGGATGGATATAGATCAGGGCCTTCAGGGAATCGGCGGCTTCCCAGAAGGGCTCAAGAACGGGATCGGAAAGTTCCATCCCTTCGATCTCGGTGGGAAAGCGTATCCCCTTGAGCCCCAGTTCGCCAAGGGCCCTGCGCATTTCGGCAATGGCCAGATCGACATGATGCAGCGGTGCCACGGCCATCGAGACCAGCCTGTCCGCGTGCCGTTCGGCGATGTCGCGCGCGCGGTCGTTGATCAGCCGCGACACGGTCAGCGCCAGGTTGGCATCGGTCTGGAAAAAGCCCTTGGGCGGGGCCGGGCTGAGCGCCGAAAGATCGACCCCGATCGAATCCATGTCGCGAATCCGCGCCTCGGGATCGGACAGAACCAATTCACGCTCATTCTCGTGCCGGGTAATCCCGATTCCGCCCTGCTGGCGTGCCTTGGCATCAACCTTGCCGCTTTCCGCCGCCGCCTTCATCACGCGGCGTGCTTCATTGTCCACTAGATGCGCGTGAATATCGATAACCTGCGTCATCGTCGTTCTGTCTCCTCGAAACGATCCTGGCTCCCATCGGCCAGATGGAAGCAATCTAGCATGGCCCGGGGCCGAGCCGCCACGCCCAAGACCACAGGCTCACGGTCACGGGATCACGGTCACGGGATCACGGCCATGATTCGCTGCCAGCGCCTTTACCGCGCCATAAACCTCACCTAGAAAGGGCCCATGCCAAAGTCCACGACGACAACAGGAAGATATTGCACCCTGATCGGAGCCGTGCTGCTCGTCGCGGCAATGGCCGTGATGCTTTCCCGCCCCGGGGCAGCCCACCCCCACGCCTGGATCGATCTGCGCAGCGCCATCCAGTTCGATGACGAGGCGAGGATCGTGGCGCTCAGGATCGAATGGATCTTCGACGACATGCTCTCGGCCTATTCCGTGGCCGGGATGGCCCGGATCGATGGGCGCCCCGCGCCCGAGGCCCTGGAAAGTCTCGGGCGCCGCAACCTCGACAATCTCAGGGACTATGATTTCTTCACCGATATCCGGATCGACGGTCAAAGACTGAAACTTCTCGAAGTGGTGGATGAAGGCACCACCTTCAGCGCCGATCGACTGCGCATGCGCTTCACCCTCCCCCTGCCCGAGCCGGTGAATCCCAGGGAACGCCGGGTGGTGTTCTCTGTCTACGATC
>JBJHAU010000058.1:0-10916 GCA_050480665.1 Alphaproteobacteria bacterium
GGACTGGGTCGGCCCGGGATCCGGGGCCGATGATCACGGCATCGCGCGGAAGGCCCGGGTGATCGAGCAGGGAATGGCCCGCCACCGGAAGGGCGCGGGCGCAGAGGATCGCACGGGCAATGGTGAGGGGAATGGCGCGGGGAATGGTGAGGGGCTTGCCCTTCTGATGGCCTTTGGCGGGCGCGAGCAGGCGGCGATCTGCGGCGCCGTTCTGGCCGCGCGCGAGGCCCGGATTCCGGTCATTCTCGACGGCTTCATCTGTACCGCCGCCGCCGCCGTGCTTGTTCCCCATGGCCACGCCCGTGACGATGGCGGCAGCCTTGCTCATGTGCTGGCCGGCCATTGCAGCGCCGAGCCGGGGCATCGGCGGCTGCTGGCGGCGCTGGGTCTTGATCCGATCCTTGATCTCTCCATGCGGCTGGGCGAGGGCTCGGGCGCGGCACTGGCCCTGTCGATCCTGCGGGCGGCCCTGCTGACCCATGACGGCATGGCCACCTTCGACGAGGCCGGGGTGGCGCATCCATGAACCCGGCCCGCCGCCTTCTTGCCACGTTGCGCCTGGCCTTCATGCTGCTGAGCCGGCTTCCCATGGGCCGGGTGGCGGAACCGCTGCCGCTTTCCGCCGCCTTCTGGGCCTATCCGCTGGTGGGGGCGGTTCTGGGCCTGCTGACGGGGCTGATCTATGCGGCGGCCTTTCATCTGGGCCTGCCGCCGCTGGCGGCCGCCATTCTTGCGGTCGGCGCCGGATGTCTTCTCAGCGGCGGGCTGCATGAAGATGGCTTCGCCGACACGATCGACGGGGTTTTCGGCGGCAAGGATCGCCTTGATGCGCTTCGGATCATGAAAGACAGCCGCATCGGCAGCCATGCCGTCTGCGGCCTTGTTCTGGCGCTTTCGCTGCGGATCGTTCTGCTCTCCGCCCTTCAGGAACCGGAGCGCGTGGTGCTGGCCCTTCTTGCCCTTCAGGCGGCAAGCCGCGGCGCCCTGCCCCTGCTGATGGTGCTGATGCCGAGCGCCCATCCCGAAGGGCTGGGGGCCGCCGCCGCCCGCGATGGCTCGCGCCGCCTTGCGCTGCTGGCTCTCGCGCTCGGCCTCGGGCTTGCGGCGCTGGCCGGTCAGCTTTCCTTGGGGTTTGCCGTTGCCCTTGGCCTTGGCCCGGCCCTTGCGGCGGCGCTGGCCTGGCGCCGCTTGCGCGGGATCACGGGCGATGTTCTGGGCTTCGCCCTGGTGATCACGGAACTTGCCCTGCTGATGGCCCTTCTCGCCTCACCCGGCTGAAGGGCGGGCCCTGCGCCGGTGTTGTCTTCTGCCGCTTCTGCCGCTGTCAGCCGGGCTTGCGGGCGCCCTGATCGGGCCGCGGCGGCGGCGGGCTTCCATCGGCGCAGCGGATCAGCCCGTGTTCGACAAGGATCAGCTCCTCAACCGGGAAGCCGAGGCCTCTGGCCTTTTCCACAAGCTGCGTCCGAAGGGCGGGATCGAGCGCCGGATCGCGGGCAAGAATCCACAGATAGCGGCGCGACGGGCCGGAAACGAGCGCCCAGCCATATGCTTCCCTGTCGAGCGCGATCACATGATAGCCGCCCGCGAACGGCCAGAAGAAGGTGACCGAAAGGCTGGCCACATCGGGCGATCCCTGAAACCGGGCGATCCCTTCGGCCACCTTCCAGCGGCAGGCTCTGGAATCGAAGCCCTGGTTGATCACCGTGATCCTGCCATCCTCGCGCGGTTCGTAATGGGCCGTGACATGGCTGAGACCGCGTTCGAAGCGATGATCGAGCCGCATGATCTCGACCCAGCTTCCCTGATAGCGGGCGATATCGAAGGGCGAGACCGGGCTTACCCCCTCGGGCCGCCCGGTGCAGGCGGAAAGCCCGAACAGAAGCACAACACCCGCGAGCGCCAGCGGCCTGGGGAGAGTGAGACGCCCCGCCCGAAACGGAAACAGGGTCAGGAACAGGCGCGTGAGCAGAAATAAAGGCAGGGGAAAAGGCTGAAATGAAGGCAGGCTGCGGAAAACCGGGCCGGGGCCACGCCGCACCACGCCGGAAGATCGGTATGAAGATCGGTGCGAAGAAGGGGGCGAAGAACGATACAAAGGCTGCTCCTTATCCGGTGCCATCAAGTCCGTGCCATTGCTCTCATGCCCTTGCCTTGATGCGTCTGGCGCGATGTGTGTCTTGTAAAAGGATGGACGATCCAGCCCTGTCTTGCAGCGCAGGCTTTCGCCCACCGCCACCATCCTCATCATCCGGCGCAAAGGCCCTGGCGCCCGACACATCCGATCATTTCCGCCGCCATTCCCGTGCCAGTCTTTGAGCTTCGGCGATCTGGGCGGGGGTCATCTTTTGCGCCACGAAATCGCGATCCTGGCGAGCGACGGTGTTCCCAGCTGCGCCTGCGACATTGAACCACATATGCGCCTGCACATAGTCCTGCGGCACGCCTTTGCCTTGGTAGTACATGACAGCAAGGTTGGATTGGGCACCGGCATGCCCCTGCTCGGCGGCCTTGCGATACCACGACACAGCCTGGGCGTCATCCTGCGGCACGCCCCAGCCTACTACGTACCTCAGACCAAGGTTGACTTGGGCATCGGCAAGTCCCTGCTCGGCGGCCTTGCGATACCACAATACGGCCTGCACATCATCCTGCGGCACGCCATGGCCTCGGGCGTACATCACACCAAGGTTGCGTTGGGCACTGGCATATCCCTGCCCGGCAGCCTTGCGATACCATGATACGGCCTGCACATAATCCTGCGGCACGCCTTGGCCTAGGCGGTACATTTGACCAAGGTTGTATTGGGCACCGGCATGCCCCTGCTCGGCGGCCTTGCGATACCACAATACGGCCTGTGCATAGTCCTGCGGCACACCTTGGCCTTGGTCGTACATCACACCAAGGTTGTATTGGGCCTCAGCTAACCCCTGCTCTGCGGCCCTGCGAAACCACGCTACGGCCTCTGCATAATCCTGCGGCACGCCTTGGCCTTGGAGGTACTTGGTCCCAAGGTTGTATTGGGCAAGGGCATAACCCTGCTCGGCGGCCTTGCGATACCACGCTACGGCCTGCACATCATCCTGCGCCACGCCACGGCCTTCGGCGTACATCACACCAAGGTTGTTTTGGGCAACGGCATTTCCCCGCTCGGCGAGCGGCTGTAAAAGCCGGAAAGCGGTTTCGTAATCGCCTCGATCATAAGCGGCGTCTGCATCCCGTTCATCCTGGAGCGTTTGCGCTGCGGCTGGCCCGCACAAAGCGGCCATGACCACCAGAGATGCAAGAACCCGTTTCAGCATGGCGCACCCCCTTCCACGATTTGCCGAATCCCCTTCGGTTCGGCCAAGGATACCACTTTTGACACAAAAGCCGTCTTGCCTTGTGGTGGAAGCCCTGCCCGTTTTCTGTCCGCTGCACCCCCAGATGTTACCCCAGACGAAAAAACGCCCCCGAGAGGGGGCGATCTTTCCGTCTAACCTGTTGATTTTATTGGTGGGCGCACAAGGACTCGAACCTTGGACCCGCTGATTAAGAGTCAGCTGCTCTACCAACTGAGCTATGCGCCCGAAAGGGTGCGCCCTGTGGCGCGAAGGGGCTTGTCATAGCAACTCCCCCCCCGTTTGTCGAGACCGGAAGCTCAGTCCCGGGTGCCCTGCCCGGCCCGGCCGATGATCAGCTCGCGATGCACATGCACCCCGATCAGAAGGCCGAATCCCATCAGCAGCGTCAGCATCGAGGTGCCGCCGTAGGAAATCAGCGGCAGGGGCACCCCCACCACCGGCACAAGCCCCATCACCATCGCCATGTTGATGAACACATACAGAAAGAACGAGATGCTGATCCCCATCGCCAGAAGCCGCCCGAAATGGCTCTGCGCCCTGAGGGCAATGGCAAAGCCATAGACCAGAACCAGAAGATACAGGCCAAGAAGCCCCGCCGCCCCCAGCATCCCGAACTCTTCCGCCAGCATGGTGAAGATGAAATCGGTCTGCTTTTCCGGCAGAAAGTTCAGATGCGACTGGCTGCCCGCCATGAACCCCTTGCCGAACACCCCGCCCGAGCCCAGCGCGATCTTCGATTGCAGGATGTGATAGCCGGAGCCGAGGGGATCGGAACCGGGATCGAAGAAGGTGAAGATCCGATTCTTCTGATAGGGCTTCAGGAACTGCCATGCAATCGGGGCGGCGGCCGCGGCCAGGCCGATCACCAGACCGAACAGCCACAGCCGAACCCCGGCCATGAACAGCATTCCGGCGGCGATCATCACCAGCAGGATGGCGGTGCCAAGATCGGGCTGGCGCATCACCAGAAGGGCGGGAAGCAGGGTGAGAACAAGCGGCCACAGCAGATAGCGGAAGCGCGATACCGAATCCTGCGGCAGGGCGTGGTAATAGCGGGCCAGCACCACCACAAGGGCGATCTTCATCAGCTCCGAAGGCTGAAGGTTGAGCGGCCCAAGGCTGATCCAGCGCTGGGCGCCCATCCCGACCGTGCCCAGAATCTCCACCGCCACCAGCAGGACAAGCGCCCCCAGATAGATCAGATAGGCCCAGCGCAGCCAGAACCGCAGATCCACCAGGGCGATCACCAGCAACAGCCCCATGCCCAGCGCGAAACGGGCCATCTGCCGGGAAGCCCAGGGCTGGAAACTGCCATCGGCCGCCGAATAGAGCATGGCGAAGCCGATCGCCGAAATGGCGGCCAGCAGCAGCACCAGCCCCCAGTTCACCTGAACGAGCTTCCGCCCGAGGGACATCGATTCCGGCCGGAACAGACCAAGGCTCATGATCGCCCCCCCCGCCCGGAATGCGAAAGGCCCCCCGCCACATCCCCGCCCGGCGAAGCCTCGCGGCGCAGGGCTTCCTCCATCACGTCGCGGGCAATGGGGGCGGCCACCCGCCCGCCCGAGCCGCCATGTTCCACAATGACCGATATGGCAAGGCGCGGTGCTTCCATCGGGGCATAGCCGACAAACAGCGCATGGTTGCGCTCGCGCCAGGGCAGATCCTCGTTCTCGCGCACGCCGCGCTCGCGTTCGGCAAGGCTGATCCGGCGTACCTGGCTGGTGCCCGTCTTGCCGGCCATGCGGCTTTCGGGATTGGTGATCCGCGCCGCAAAGGCGGTGCCGAGCGGCGTATAGGAGCCGGCGCGCATGCCGCGATGCATCAGATCGAGGGATGCCCGGGAAAGGCCGAGATCGGGAAAGGCCTCTGCCGCCTGGGCGCGGGCCTCGAACAGCCCCGAAGCCGCCACCGCACCCTCTGCCGGGTTCACCGAATCGGTCAGATACGGGCGCACCTGGCGGCCGGTGGCGAGGCGGGCCGTCATCACCGCCAGTTGCAGCGGGGTCGACAGCACATAGCCCTGACCGATTCCCGCAATCAGGGTCTCGCCCAGATGCCAGGGCTGGCCCATGGTTCGCTGCTTCCAGGCGCGGGTCGGCAGCACCCCGGTGCGTTCGCCCGGCACATCGAGATCGTAGCGTTCGCCAAGCCCCAGCCGCTCGGCCATGGCCGAGATGCGATCGACACCCACCCTGCGCGCCAGATCGTAGAAATACACGTCGCAGGATTGCTGGATCGCCGAAACCATGTCCATGTCGCCGTGGCCGCCGCGCTTCCAGCAGTGGAAGCGGGCGTTTCCCAACTCCACATGACCGGAACAGAACACCCGATGATCGGGGCGGATGATTCCGGCTTCGAGCGCCGCAAGGGCAACCGCCATCTTGTAGGTGGAACCCGGCGGGTACTGGCCCGAAATGGCCTTGTTGGTCAGCGGAGAACGCTCATTGCGCAGCAGGGCCCGCCACGACTCCTGCCCGATCCCCGTGGTGAAAGCGTTGGGATCGAAGGATGGGGTGGACGCCAGCGCCCGCACGGCGCCATCGCGCGCATCCATCACCACCACGGCGCCGCTTTCGCCGCCCAGACGGGCATGGGCGAATTCCTGAAGCCCGATATCAAGGGTCAGTCGCACATCGTCTCCGGGCTGGCCTTCGCGACGGCGCAATTCGCGGATGACCCGGCCGAGAGCGTTCACCTCCACCTCCGACTGGCCGGCGCCGCCGCGCAGGCGGATATCATGAGCCCGTTCGATCCCGGTCTTGCCGATCCGGAAACTGGGAAGATCGAACAGCCGTTCGCCGGTATGCTCTTCCGGAGACACCGGGCCGACATAGCCGACGACATGGGCCGCACTTTCGCCAAAGGGATAGTGTCGGTTCTGGCCTTCCTCGATATGGATACCGCTGAGCTCGGGGGCGCGAAGCTCGATCCGCGATACCTCGTCCCAGTCCAGATTGTCGCGCACCACCACCGGCACGAAGGCGCGACGCCGTCCAACCTCGCGCAGGGTCCGCCGCAGATCGGCAGGGTCGAGGGTGATGAGGTCGGCGATCCGGTTCAGGGTCGCTTCCACATCGGGATTGCCCTCACGCACGATGATCAGCCGGTAGGTGGGGCTGTTGATCGCCAGCAGAACCCCGTGGCGATCAAGGATGCGGCCACGCTGCGGCGCCAGCAGGCGCAGGTTGATCCGGTTGTCATCGGCCAGCGTGCGGTAGCGATCCGATTCCATCACCTGCAGGTAATACAGCCTGCCGACCAGCACCGAACACAGGGCAAGCTGGCCGCCGCCCATCAGCAGGGCCCTGCGGCTGAACCGTCGGTAGCGATCCTGGTCGCGGATCATCTCAGGCCTCGGCCGGAAGAAGCCGCTGCGCCATATGCAGAACCCAGGTGAGCAACGGATAGACGCAGATTGTCAGCGCCAGTTGAAAGAAGGCCTGTTCGGGAGAAATCCATGTCCAGGCGAGAAGCGAGGCCAGGATCCAGGACAGGATCGCAACCCCCGAGGCGATCATGGCGAAGCCCCACCAGACCACAGGAAAGGCCTTGTTGTGAAAGAAACGCCGCTGGCTGACCGCCAGACCATAGGCCAGCAGAAGAACCACCGCACCGCTGCCGAGCAGGGCGCCGCCCAGGATATCCTGAAGGAGACCGATGGCAAACACCGCCGGGGCGGGAAGCAGGCGCGGGTGATGGATGGCCCAGAACACCACGGCGCCGAGGGCGAGCATGGGCATCATCGCCGAGAATCCGGGCAGCGGATAGGGCAACACCATCAGCAGCACGAACAGGATGGCAAGGCCGAAGGGAATCATCCGCCGGGCCCAGACATCCAGCCGGGACCATGCCTCGCGGATCATGGCCGCTCACCGCCTGTCGGGGGCGCAGGATCCGATCTGGCTTCGGGGGGGGAGACGGTCTCGAAATTGACGATCTGAAGATGCTCGAGACGTTCGAGATCGACGGCAAGAACCACCCTGACGGCCTGATCCTCAAGGCTTGCCACATGACCCACGGTCAGGCCGGGAGGCAGGATCCCGCCATGCCCGGAGGTGACCACCCTCTGGCCTGGGGCCAGGGGCGCATCCGTGGGGAGGAAATCGAGCAGCGGCCTTGCGCTGTTGTCGCCGGCAAGGATCGCCCGCACCCGGGTTTCCTCGATGATCACGGGAATCCGGGAGTTGAGATCGGTCAGCAGCAGCACCCGTGCCGAGCGCTGTCCCGCCTCGCTGACGCGCCCGGCAAGCCCGGCGGGCGTGATCGCCGCCTGGCCGCTGGCCACCGCATCCTGCCTGCCGACATTGACCAGCACGGAACGGACAAAAGGCCCCCGCCCGTCGGCGATCACCCTGGCAGCGACATGGCTCACCCGCTCCGGCCCGCGATAGCCCACCAGTTCCCTGAGGGCGGTGTTCTCGGCCGAAAGGTGGTGCGCCACCCCCTGCCAGGCGTGAAGCCGGGCCACCTGCTCGCGCAGGCGAGCATTCTCGGCCCGCAGATCCGCCATTTCGCGGAAATTGGCAACAACCCTGCCCGCCGCCGCCACCGGCTGCGACAGCACGTGAAGGATCGGGCTGGCCACATCCAGAACGGAAAGGCGAATCCTTTCCACGAAGGCAGCATTGGTGTTGGCGAAAAGGATCAGGCCGAAGCTGAGAAGAACCAGAGACAGAAAGGCGAAACGCTGGCTCGCCTGCCGAAGCGGAACCGCGATGCGCGTGAACAGATCGGGACGCCTGTAGATCGCCAACTTCGTCCCCTCTTCCCGGGATCAGCCCCCCCTTCCGGGGCGAAACGTCAGTAACTGGTGCTCAACACGTTCTTCAGGGTGCGCATTTCCTCCAGCGCCCGCCCCGTGCCAAGAACGACGCAGGACAACGGATCATCGGCGATGGACACGGGAAGACCCGTGGCATGACGCAGCACGAAGTCCAGATTGCCAAGAAGCGCCCCGCCGCCGGTCAGGACGATTCCCTTGTCGACGATATCGGCCGCCAGTTCAGGCGCGGTGTGTTCAAGGGCCATCTTGACCGCCTCGATGATGGCGCTGACAGGCTCGGCCAGGCTTTCGCTAATCTGGCGCTCGGAAATGATCAGCTCCTTGGGCACGCCGTTCATCAGATCGCGGCCCTTGATCTCCATCACCCGGCCCTCATCGCCATCGCCGGGCGGGCAGGCGGAGCCGATCTCCTTCTTGATCCGCTCGGCCGAGCCTTCGCCAACGAGAAGGTTATGGTTGCGACGGATATAGGCGATGATCGCCTCGTCCATCTTGTCCCCGCCCACACGCACGCTGCGGGAATAGACGATGCCGCCAAGGGAAAGCACCGCAACCTCGGTGGTGCCGCCGCCGATATCGACCACCATGGATCCCGTGGGCTCGGTGACAGGCAGGCCGGCGCCGATCGCCGCGGCCATCGGTTCCTCGATCAGGAAGACCCGCCTTGCGCCCGCGCTTTCGGCCGATTCCTGGATCGCCCGGCGCTCCACCGCCGTCGAGCCGGAAGGCACGCAGACAATCACCTGCGGGCTGGCGAAGGATCGACGGTTATGCACCTTGCGAATGAAGTGCTTGATCATTTCCTCGGCGATCTCGAAATCGGCGATCACCCCGTCGCGCAACGGCCGGATGGCCTCGATGTTCCCGGGCGTTCGCCCCAGCATCATCTTGGCTTCGTCGCCCACCGCAAGAACCTGCTTGCGGCCCTTGATGCTGGCGATGGCCACCACCGAGGGTTCATTCAGAACGATTCCGCGGCCCTTCACATAGACCAGCGTGTTCGCCGTTCCGAGATCGATGGCCATATCCGCCGACAGCATCCCCAACAGTCTAGAAAACATGGATTCGCGATTGCCCCTCGGTTGGGGGCCGGCCCCTGGGAGCCGGCCCGGTCATCATGGCCGTCAGGCGGACAGTGCCGAAACGGTTTTCTCCCGCTTGATCAGAAGCTTGTTCAAGGCGTTCACATAGGCTCGCGCCGAAGCCACCAAAGTATCGGTGTCGGCGCCCTGGCCGTTGACGGTGCGTCCGCGCTCGTCGAGACGAACGGTCACCTCTGCCTGGGCATCGGTTCCGCCGGTCACGCCATGCACCTGATAGAGCAGCAGGCTGGCCTCATGAGGGAACAGGGCGCGAATGGCCTTGAAGGTGGCATCCACGGGGCCATCCCCTTCCGCGACCGTTTCCTGGATCGTGCCGTCGATGGAAAGCGCAAGCTCGGCCCGCTGCGGGCCTTCGGTGCCGCAGGTGATCGCCAGCCTTTCGACGCGGATCCGGTCGTTGGCGCGCAGAACCTCGTCGTCGACCAGGGCATGAAGATCCTCGTCGAAGATCTCCTTCTTCTTGTCGGCCAGCGCCTTGAACCGGCGAAAGGCATCTTCCAGGGCATTCTCGCCCAGCTCGAAGCCCAGTTCGCGAAGCTTCTCGCGGAACGCGTGACGCCCGGAATGCTTGCCCATCACCAGCTTGGACTTGGTCAGCCCGATCTCCTCCGGCCGCATGATCTCGTAGGTCTGTGCATGCTTCAGCATCCCATGCTGATGAATGCCGGATTCATGGGCGAAGGCATTGGCGCCGACGATCGCCTTGTTGGGCTGCACCGCAAAACCCGTCACCGCCGACACGAGACGCGAGGCGCGTGTGATCTGGGTGGTATCGATCCCTGTCGTGAACGGCAGGCGATCCTTGCGGGTTTTCAGCGCCATGACGATTTCCTCAAGCGCCGCATTGCCGGCGCGTTCGCCAAGACCGTTGATCGTGCATTCCACCTGCCCCGCCCCGTTGCTGACCGCCGCCAGCGAATTGGCGACGGCAAGGCCCAGATCGTTGTGGCAATGCACGGAAATCACCGCCTGATCGATGTTGGGAACCCGGTTCCGGATCATCGCGATCAGGGCGCCGAACTCGTCGGGAAGGGCATAGCCCACCGTATCGGGAATGTTGATGGTGGTAGCACCCGCCCGGATCGCCGATTCCACGCAGCGGCAGAGGAAATCCGGCTCGGAGCGAGATCCGTCTTCCGGGCTCCACTCCACATCGTCGGTATGGTTGCGCGCCAGGCTGACCGAATCGATCACTGCCTGATGCACCGCTTCCGGCTCCATCTGCAGCTTGTATTTCATGTGCAGCGGCGAGGTGGAAATGAAAGTGTGAATCCGCCTCTGCCTCGCCGGGGCCAGAGCCTCGGCGGCACGGGCGATATCGCCGGGATGGGCGCGGGCCAGCCCGCAGACGGTGGCGTTGCGGATGGTTCTGGCAATGGACTGGACGGCCTCGAAATCGCCATTCGAGGCGATGGGAAACCCGGCCTCGATCACGTCGACGCCCATTTCCTCGAGAACCTCGGCAATGCGAAGCTTCTCTTCCAGCGTCATGGAGGCCCCGGGAGACTGCTCTCCATCACGCAGGGTGGTGTCGAAGATGATGATTCGTGACGGTTCGGTCCGGTCCTGTCCGGTCCGATCCTGTTCGGTTTCTGTGGAAATGTCGGTTCTGATGCTCATGGGTCATGCCCTTGCGACTTGGTATGCGACCTGGTGGTGACAACCTGGTGGTGACAACCTTGGATC
>JBJHAU010000059.1:0-10814 GCA_050480665.1 Alphaproteobacteria bacterium
GCCGGCAACCATCATGCCGTCGATCCGCAGGGTTGGGGCATCGATTCCGTGGCGGAACTCAAGGTCGTCGGCTGCGGCAAGGTTCAAAAACATCGCGCGGAGATTGCCGGCGATGGTCACTTCGCTGACCGGGTGGGTGATGGCCCCGTTCTCGATCCAGAACCCGGCGGCCCCGCGTGAATAGTCGCCGGTGACCGGATTGACTCCCATGCCCATCAGCTCGGTGACCAGAAAGCCCTGGGCGATCTCCCCGATCAGGGTGTCGCGGCTTTGGCGGCCCGCCTCCAGGTAAAGGTTGGAGGGTGCCGGGCTCGGCGGGCCAACCGCCCCCCGGGATGCATGGCCGGTGGAGATCAGCCCCCCGTCCGCAAGCTTGAGCTGGCGGGCCGAGGCACAGTCGAGAATCCAGCTTTTCAGAAGGCCATTTTCCACCAGGGCAAGCCGCGCGGGGGCGATTCCCTCGGCGTCGAAGGGGCGCGATCGCAGGCCTCGCGTCCGCAGGGGATCGTCGATCACGTTGACGCCCTCGGGCAGGATCCGGTCTCCCATGGCGTCCTTGAGAAAGCTTGACCTGCGGGCGATGGCGGGGCCGGAAAGCGCCCCCGCCAGGCTGCGCAGAAGGCTGCCCGACACGCGGGCATCGAAAAGCACAGGAACCGTGCCTGTCTTCGCCTTTCTCGGATGCAGCCGGGCGACCGCCCGCCGGGCGGCGCGAAGGCCGATCTGTTCCGGCGTATCCAGGTCGGACTGGAAACAGGCGCTGTGCCAGGCGCTGTCGCGCTCCATCCCGGTGCCGCTGCCGGCCAGGACCGAAGCGGCAAGGCTGTGGCGGCTCGTCTGGTAGGCCCCGGAAAAGCCGTTGGAGGCGGCCAGCGCCACCGCCGTCCTTGACCAGCCCGCTTCGGCGCCTTCGGAATTGGTGATGCCCTCCACCCCGCGGGCGGCATCCTCGGCGGCCAGGGCCCGGCCGATCAGGGCTTCGGCCTCGGGCCGGACGGAATCGCAGAGATCAGGATCGAACGGCCCCGTGGTGATCGCCTCTTCAGGAGCAAGACCGCACCATGGATCCTCGGGCGCCTCGCGGGCCATGGCGATCGCCCTGTCGATCAGGGCATCGAGGGCGGGGGCCCCGAGATCGCTCGATGACAGGCTGGCCTGGCGTCGGCCGATCAGCACGCGAAGCCCGATCACCGTTTCCTCGGCGCGGATGATCTCTTCCGTCTTGCCCAGACGGCAGGCACAGGAGAGCGACCAGGAATCGAAGGCCACGGCATCGCAGGCTTCGGCCCCCTTGCGCTTCGCCCGGATGAGCAGGTCGTCGAGAAGGGTCAGGCGTTCTGTCGACAGGGCAGGATCGGCCATGGTTCGGGCTTTCTGTGTCTTTCGTCGATCATGGCCGGCACGGGCTTCGGTTTTGTGCCGAAGGGCCAGCCATGGAGGGTCGAGCACGGGGGGATCGAAAAGAACCCGCCCCCGCTTATAGGGGATCGGAGGGGGCTCCGGCCAGTGTCTTGGGGGTATCCGGTTTCCGCCGTTTCGCCCCCAGCCGTTCTCAGCCGCCGCCCGCGCCCCCCTCGCCGGGCGCCGGACGCCGGACAGGCCTGCCCGCGCCGGGCAGGCCGTATTCGTCCCAGCGGCGGGTGACCCGATCGATGATTTCCTGTGTCATCTCGATCTTGCGGCCCCATTCACGGCTCGTTTCCGGGGGGATCTTGGTGGTGGCATCGAGCCCGGCCTTGCCGCCGAGGCCGGGCAGCGGCGAGGCGAAATCGAGGGTATCGATCGGCGTCCGGTCGATCAGGGTGATGTCGCGGGCCGGATCCATCCGCGTCGAGACCGCCCACATCACATCGGACCAGTCGCGGACGTCGATGTCGTCATCCACCACGATGATGATCTTGGTGTAGAGAAACTGGCGCAGGAACGACCAGATTCCCATCATCACCCGCCGCGCGTGGCCGGGATAGGCCTTTCGGATCGAGACGACGGCGATGCGGTAGGAACAGGCCTCGGGCGGCAGGTGAAAGTCGACGATCTCCGGGAACTGGCGGCGCAGCATCGGGGTGAACACCGCATTGAGGGCAAGCGCAAGAATGGCCGGCTCGTCTGGCGGGCGGCCGGTGTGGGTGGTGTGGTAGATCGGCGTGTCCCGCATGGTGATGGCCGAAACCGTGAACACGGGGAACGGCTCTGCAGCGTTGTAATACCCGGTATGGTCGCCATAGGGGCCTTCCATTCCGGTCTCGGTGAAGGAGACATGGCCTTCGATGACGATTTCCGCCTCCGCCGGAACCTTCAGCGGCACGCTCACGCAATCGGCAAGCCGTGTCCGGCTTCCCCGAAGAAGCCCGGCAAAACGGTATTCCGAAACATGGTCGGGAATCGGCGTCACGGCGGCGATGGTGGTGGCCGGGTCGGCGCCGATCACTGCGGCGCAGGGCAGCCCGGCGGCCCCGCCCGAGGCGGCTTCGGCATGGTGGCGGGCGCCGCCCCTGTGGCGCAGCCAGCGCATCAGGGTGGTGTTGCGGCCGGTAACCTGCATCCGGTAGATGCCAAGATTGGCCTCATCCGGGGGGCGATCCGGGGCGCAGGTAACGACCAGCGGCCAGGTGATCAAAGGCGCCGGTTCATGGGGCCAGCAGCCTTGCACCGGAAGCCGGCCGAGGTCGATCTCCTCCCCCCGCAGGATCACCTGCTGGCAGGGCGGGCGGGATACGGTGCGCGGCGCCTTGCCCAGCGCCATGCGCAGCACTGGCAGAAGCTCCAGCGCTTCGGACAATCCCCGCGGCGGCCGGGGCTGGTTCAGCATGGCCAGGGCCTCGCCGAGGGCGGGAAGATCCTTCACCTCGCGTCCCATGGCCCAGGCGACACGTTCAGGCGTGCCGAACAGATTGGCCAGGGCTCGTTCGGGCCAGGGCTTGCCCGGCGCATGGCCGGAGAGGGATTCGAACAGGACGGCCGGGCCGCCCTCATGCAGAAGCCGGGTGCTGATCTCGGTGATCTCGAGGCTCGGGGAAACCGGCACCCGCACCCGGGCGAGGGCGGCGCGGGATTCGAGCATGGTGAGAAAATCGCGAAGGGAACGGTAGGCCATCGCCGCATTTTACGGTAATTTAAGGGACCAGGGTAAAATGATGAGAGGAAAAGGGGAGGAGCACAAGGCGCCATGGCCATGAAGGGGGCTTGTGGCGCACGCTTATGGAGCATGAGGTATGACGCTGTATTGGGTGATCGGTGGACGTTACGCCAGCACGGCTTTCCAGGCGCTTGCGCCGGGCGCCCGGGAAGTGCGCGAAGGCCCCTTCCCGACACGGGCCGAGGCGGAAAAGGTCTGGTCTGCGCTTTCCTGGCAGTCGGTTGATGAGTGCAACACCCGTTTTGCCATCATTGCCGCCGCGCCGGGTGAAGAGCCATCCCTGCCTCGTGGCGCGGATCTTGATGCGCCCGGGCTTCACGAGGCCTGCTGACGCGGCTTCCGGGCGCCCGGGAACCGCTGGTGCCTTGTCTTCCGGGCGGCCACGCCCGCGCCGTGGCGGCGGGGTTCCGATGGCCTTTCTGGCGATCTTTTCGGTGTTCATCGCGATGCTTGGCGGCTGCACGCCGGAATCGCGTCACGGCCTTCCTGACACCACCCGCGTTGCCCCGGATTCGCGCCTTGTCGGATCCTGGACGGCGCGGCTTCTGGGGGCCGATTACCATGTCGAGATCGAACCCCGGAACCCCCGGGCCCTGACCGTTCGCGTCAGCGAACTCTACAGCCCTGCCGGCGGCACGCCGCGCCTCCGCCGCGAAACGCTGGAACTCTACGCCCACGAGGTGGATGGCGTCCCCCTTCTTGCCCTGCGCGGCCCGGCGCTTGATGCCAGGGATGGCGAATCCTGGCGGTTTGCCCGCTATCGGTTCGCGGGGGATGATCGCCTGATGCTGTCGTTCCTCAGCGAACAGGCCCTGCATTTCTGGGTGCGCTCCGAACAGTTCGGGGGCCGTATCCGCAGCCCCGACGAGACCTTTCCCGATATCGTTCTGACCGAACCGCCGTCGCGCCTTGCCGGGTTTCTCATCGCCCACGATCCGGCGGTGATGTTTTCCGTGTCGCTCGGCCCCTTCCAGCGGCAATGACCTCTCCGTGTTGATGCGTTGTCTTGAGCCATGAATTTCGGGGATGAAACCCACGATCCTTCCGGCGCTTTGGGGCTTCGACCCGAAGACGATCCGGTCGCCTGGGCCAAGGCCTATCCCTTTGGCCACCCGGATCGATCCTACCTGTTCGAGAAACTGGCCTCGGGCGCGATCCGTGTCGCCCCTCTCGATGGCGATCCGGAGCTTTTCAAGGCGCGGATGCCGGTGCTGGCCTCCGGTTCCAACGCCGCCCCGCGCCAGCTGGCCCGGAAATATGCCCGCTTTCGAGGCAGTGTGCGTATTCCGGTGACACGGGCGCGGATTCATGATTTCGACAGCGTCTACGCCACCCACCTCGCATCCTACGGGTCGTTGCCGGCCACCTTGTTCCCGTCGCCGGGCACCGTTCTGTCCAGCTTCATCACCTGGCTCGATCCGCAGGAACTGGTCCTGATGCATGCCACCGAGCAGCCGGGCGTGCATTACCACTTTGCCGAGCTTTCCGGAATCCGCGTCGATGTCGAGCGCTTGGGAAGCCACGATCCGGGAAGCCACGATCCGGCACACCCTGATCGCTTCGCCGTTCTTGATCGTGCCTATGCCTATGTTGCCGTCGCCGGCGCCTTCGGCACCGAGGGGCCGAACGGTCGCCAGCCGGTCAGTCTTGAGGCCGTGCCCGCCCAATCCCGCCGCTTTCGGGCGTCCAGCCAGGCCGAGATGCTCGATCATCTGCGCGCGGCGATGGCCCCTTCGCTGTCGCTCGATGCCTTCATCCATGCGCTCATCAGGGATTCTGCGCTGCGTGAAAACTGCCGTCTTTCGCTGGAAGCCACGGCCTGTGCATTCAGGCATCCGGGATGTGTCATCCGTCCGGCGACGGCCGATCCCGGCCCGGGGTCTGATTCCTCTTTCTGATGGCAGGCCCGGCCGGGCAGAGGCTCAGAACCCCTGCCCGGCGGCGAGCGCAAGAAGCACCAGAAGCCCGAAGCCACGGTTCGAGCGAAAGCGGTCGAGGCAGTTTCCCGGATCGTCGATCGCACAGCTCGCCACCTGCCAGCCCAGATGCAGCCCGGCAAGGACGAGAAAGCCGTAGAAGGCGGGATGAAGCCCGGCCATCGCCCCGGCCGCGGCGATCAGGGCAAGGCAGGTTCCGTAAAAGGCGGCCAGCCAGGGTCGTGTGGCGTTCCCGAGACGCAGGGCCAGCGACTTGACCCCGAGAACTCGGTCGTCTTCCTTGTCCTGATGGGCGTAAAGGGTATCGTAGCCAAGCGTCCAGAACAGCCCTGCCGCATAGAGCAGCAGGGCTTCAGGCCGGATCGTGCCGGCCACGGCGGCATAGCCGACCAGCGCCCCCCAGTTGATGGTCAGGCCCAGCCACGCCTGCGGCCAGAAGGTGATCCGCTTCATGAAGGGATAGGCGGCCACCAGAACCAGCGAGGCGGCCGCCAGGATCATGGTGAAGGGGTTGAGCCAGAGCAGCACGAACAATCCGACAAGCAGCTGCAGCCCGAGAAACACGAACGCCGCCCGCAGAGACACCGCCCCGGACGGGATCGGCCGGTCGGCGGTGCGGGCCACACGGGCATCGATCCGCCGATCGACGATGTCGTTCAGGGTGCAGCCGGCGCCGCGCATCGCCACCGCGCCCAGGGCGAACAGAAGCGCCAGCCAGGCCAGCGGCCCGGCCGGGGTCAGCCCGGGGCTGGCAAGGACAAGCCCCCACCAGCAGGGCAGAAGCAGCAGCCAGGATCCGATCGGCCGATCAATCCGGGCAAGCCGCAGATAGGGGCGCAGGGCTTCGGGAACGCGGCGGTCGATCCATGTTCCGCGGGGAATGTCGCTGGCCGTTGTCCGGGGGGGGGTCATGGCGCTAGTCTAGTGAGGCGTCGCCTGCACGGCAAGGCAGGGCGAGCGGTGGGGAGTGAGCTTCGGTCATGAGCAATTCCGGGAAGGATTCCGGCAAGGATTTCGTCAAGGATTCCGTCAAGAATTCCGGCAGGCGGCAAGGGGCCGAGGCGCCCCCGAAGCCTGGCGCGGCGGCCGTTGATCCTGTTGCCGCCACGAACCTTCCGGTCCGCACCCGCCTTCATGTGCACGAGCGCCTCGCCCCGGGGCTGAGTCTGGGGCTGAATCCGACCCAGGCCCATTACCTTCGCCATGTGCTGAGACTGGCGGCCGGCGACAGGGTGGCCCTGTTCAACGGTGTGGATGGAGAATGGACGGGACGGATCGCCGGTTTCGGCAAGGGCTGGGCTTCGGTCGATCTCGAAAGCCTGCGCCGGGCCCAGCGGCCCGAACCCGATCTGTGGCTGCTGTTTGCGCCGATCAAGCATGCCCGCATCGATTATCTGGCGCAAAAGGCCTCGGAACTCGGCGTGTCCCGTTTGCAGCCGGTGATGACCGTGCATACCCAGGTGGCGCGGGTGAACGTCGAAAGACTGACCGCCAACGCGATCGAAGCGGCCCAGCAGACAGGACGATTGACGGTTCCGGATATCTGCCCCCCCCTGCCGCTGCCCGAGGCCATGGCCACGCTGGCGCCGTCGCCGGCAGGCCCGGCCCGACGATTGCTTGTCTGTGATGAAACCGGGGCTGGCCCACCGGTGGTCGATGCCCTGTCTGCCTTTCGGGAGCCGTCGCCCGCCGCGCGATCCGCTCCGGCCCAGCCATGGGCTGTGCTGATCGGCCCGGAAGGCGGCTTCGCCACCAGCGAGCTTGACGCCCTCGGAAAACTGCCCTTTGTTACGCGCGTCAGTCTCGGGCCAAGGCTTCTCCGTGCCGATACCGCGGCGGTCGCCGCCCTGTCCTGCTGGCAGGCCGTTCTGGGAGACTGGGCCGAAGAACGCCCCTGAGCCTGAACGCCCGTTCGATCCTGCTGTCCGGTTCCGGGTCCTCCGGATTCTTTCAAGGTCCGGATCCTCCGGACCCTTTCTAAGGTCCGGATCCTCCGGATTCTCTCAAGGAAGGCACAACACCGCATGTCCGGCCCTGCAAGCGAGCAGCCTGAACCGATTCTCGGCATCCAGCAGCTCATCGATGATCTGGCTTCCGGCAGCAAACCGCCGGAAGCCTGGCGCATTGGCACCGAGCACGAGAAATTCGCCTTTTCCCTCGATGGGCTGGCGCCGCTTCCCTATGACGGTCCCTGCTCGATCCGGGCGATGCTCGAAGGGCTGACCCGCTTCGGCTGGGAACCGGTGCTCGAGCAGGGCCGCGTGATCGCCCTGCGCCAGGGCGGGGCCTCGATCACCCTGGAACCCGGCGGGCAGTTCGAGCTTTCCGGCGAGCCTCTGGATACCCTGCATCAGACCTGCCGGGAGGTGCATCAGCATCTGGCCCAGGTGAAGGCGGTGGCGGGCGAGATCGGCGCCGGCTTTCTCGGCATGGGTTTTCAGCCCAAGTGGCGAAGGGAGGAGATTCCCTGGATGCCCAAGGGCCGTTACGGGATCATGCGTGATTACATGCCGCGCCGGGGAACCCTCGGGCTCGACATGATGCTGCGCACCTGCACGATCCAGGTGAATCTCGATTTCGAGAGCGAACAGGACATGGTGGACAAGTTTCGTGTCGGCCTGGCCCTGCAACCGGTGGTCACCGCCCTGTTTGCCAATTCGCCCTTCGTCGATGGCCAGCCCAGCGGCTTTCTCAGCTATCGCAGCCATGTCTGGACCGATACCGATCCCGATCGCTGCGGAATCCTGCCCTTCGTGTTCGAGCCGGGATTCGGCTTCGCCCGCTATGTGGATTACATGCTCGATGTGCCCATGTATTTCGTCTATCGCCAGGGCCGTTACATCGATGCCTCGGGGCAGTCCTTCCGCGCCTTCATGGAAGGCCGCCTTCCGGCCCTTCCCGGAGAGCGGGCGACGATGGGCGACTGGGCCGATCATCTGACCACCGTGTTTCCGGAAGTGCGCCTGAAGCGCTATCTGGAAATGCGCGGTGCCGACGGCGGGCCCTGGCACAGGATCTGCGCCCTGCCGGCATTCTGGGTCGGCCTTCTCTACGACAGGACGGCGCTGGAAGCGGCCTTGACCATGATCCGCGACTGGACCGGGGAGGATCATGTCTATCTGCGCGAGGCGGTGCCGAAACAGGCCCTGGCCACCCCGTTCCGTGGAAGACGGATCCTTGATCTTGCCCGGGAACTGGTGACCCTTTCGCGCGAAGGCCTGACCCGGCGCGCCCGGTTCGATTCCACCGGGCAGGATGAAAGCCATCATCTCGACACCCTGGAAGCCATCCTGCGTCGCGGGGCCTCGCCGGCGGAAATCAAGCTTGAACGCTTTCACGGAGAATGGCAGGGATCGGTTGATCCCCTGTTCACCGCCTATGCGTATTGATCCCGTGTGCAGGGTGATTCCGTGCCTGTGGATCCCGTGCGGATGACGCAGGGATTCACACCGGGCGACACGGGGTGCCGTTCCGCCCGGCCCGAAAGGAGGGAAGGATTGCCGATGGATGAGAGGGAACGACAGCAGGGGAAGACGGGGGCAGGGAAGGCGGAAGCCATCCGCTGCCGATCCATGGCCGAGGTTCGGGCCGGAATCGATGCCCTGGATCGCCAGATCGTTCCGCTCCTGTGCCGTCGCGGCACCTATGTCGCCGAAGCCGCCCGGCTGAAGGCGCGCCGCGAGGCGGTGGTCGATCCGGAACGGATCGAGGCGATCATCGCCCGGGTGCGCGATCTTGCCGGTGACGAGGCCTTTGATCCGGAGACCATCGAGCGGATCTACCGGGCGATGATCGATGCCTATATCGCCTTCGAGTTCCGCCGTTTCGATGCCGACCGGAAGGCGGGTGGATCAAGGGCGGATCAGGACAAGAGCGGGTCAGGAAAAGGGTCGGGCGTCTAGGGACGGGGAGAGAGGGTCAGCACGCCATCTTCCACCCGCCAGCTGGGAAACTGTTCCAGGGTCCGGATTCCCAGAAGCGAGGTTCCCATGGGAACCTGATTGACCGAAACCGGTACCTGTCGAAGCTCCACCGGCCCGATCGTCAGGCTGTCGAGAAGGATCGGCGCCCCGGCAACGATCCCGCCCGCCGTGCGGAACCTTTGGGTATAGGCCAGCGTATCGGGATCGATTCCCGCACGGCGCGCATCGCGCGGATCGAGAACGGTGATCGTTGCGCCGGTGTCGATCAGAAAACGGATGGCGGTGCCGTTGACGGCCGCATTCACATAGAAATGTCCGTCGGCGGCCCGCCGAAGCGTGATCTCGCCCGCAGGGGTGATGCGGGCGCTGTGCGGCGAGACTTCGCCGAGAATTCTCTGCCAGGCACGGTCGAGATCGGCCCGAAAGCTGTAGCCGAGCAGAAGAAGGGCGCCCAGCGCCGTCCAGAACAGGGCCGCGCCAAGGGCCTGGCCCAGACCGATGCGCCGGCCATGAACCAGACCGGCAGCGATCAGTGCGGCAAGGCCGAGGCCATAGACCACCCGCGCCCCGCCGGCATGATCCTCGGGAAAGCCGCCGGTTGCCCGCGCGAGCCAGAGCACCAGAATCCCCAGCCCGGCCAGAAACACGGCGAACCAGAGCCAGGGACCGAACCCCTTTCGCCGACCGGGCATGGCCGTATCAGGCCGCCGTGCCGCCGACGGTCAGGGCGGAGAGTTTCAGGGTCGGTTGCCCGACACCAACCGGCACGCCCTGGCCATCCTTGCCGCAGGTTCCGATTCCGGGATCGAGAGCCATGTCGTTGCCGATCATGGTGATCCGGGTCAGCGCCTCGGCACCGTTGCCGATCAGGGTCGCCCCCTTCACCGGGGCGCCGATCCGGCCATTCTCGATCCGATAGGCTTCGGAGGCCGAGAACACGAACTTGCCCGAGGTGATGTCCACCTGCCCGCCGCCGAAATTGACCGCATAAAGGCCCGAGCGGACGCTGGCGAGAATCTCCTCCGGGGCATGGGGGCCGTTCAGCATGTAGGTGTTGGTCATCCGGGGCATGGGCTTGTGGGCGAAATCCTGCCTGCGGCCGTTGCCGGTGGGGGTCGTGCCCATCAGGCGGGCATTCATCCGGTCCTGCATGAAGCCGACCAGGATACCATCCTCGATCAGGGTGGTGCGCTGGCTCGGGGTGCCTTCATCGTCGATGGTCAGGGAACCGCGCCGCCCTTCAAGGGTGCCGTCATCGATCACGGTGACCCCGGGGGAAGCCACCCGTTCGCCGAGCAGACCGGAGAAGACCGAGGTCTTCTTGCGGTTGAAATCGCCCTCAAGACCGTGGCCGACGGCTTCATGCAGCAGGATTCCCGGCCAGCCCGGGCCAAGCACCACCTCCATTTCCCCGGCCGGGGCGGGGATGGCATCGAGTTTCACCAGCGCCTGGCGCAGGGCTTCATCGGCCCCGGCCTTCCAGGCCTCCGGCGCGATATAGGCCTCGAAGCCGCTGCGGCCCCCGGCCCCGTGGCTGCCGGTTTCCTGGCGATCGCCATCGCCGGCCATCACCTGGATGTTCAGCCTTACGAGGGGGCGGATGTCGCTTGCATCGGTGCCGTCGGGCCGCAGGATGCGAACAACCCGCCATTCGCCCGCGAGGCTGATCGACACCTGGCGAACCCGGGGATCGGCGGCGCGGAGATAGGCATCGATCTCGCCCAGAAGCCGGGTCTTGGCGGCGAAGGGCACTTCGGCAAGCGGGTTGGTATCGGGATAGAGATGCCGGTTGGTGCCGGCGGGCGGGCTGGCAAAGGT